>JAAGZN010000255.1 GCA_024206165.1 Bacteroidota bacterium | reverse complement strand
CTAATGGTCCGAAATAGACCGTCCAAAAGGGGCCCCTTCCCAATGTTCAAATTTGCTGCAAATCTAGCCGAGGCCGCCAACTTTAGTGGGGTTGGGTTGTCTTGTGATTACAGAAAATTTGACCATTGGGAAGGGGCCCCTTTTGGCCGGTGCATTACTGGTTTCAGAGCATTTTTGGGTGTTTTTTGTATTGGTCCGAAATAGACCGTCCAAAAGGGGGATCTGAAGAGCGTTGAGTTGGTCAGCAGTGTTGACCTAGTTTGTCGCCGTATGATTAGATTGAGTATAATGTGATTCCAGAAAATTTAAACATTGGGAAGGGGCCCCTTTTGGCCAGTGCATTACTGGTTTCAGTGCATTTTTGGGCGTTTTTACTAATGGTCCGAAATAGACCGTCCAAAAGGGGCCCCTTCCCAATGTTCAAATTTTCTGCAAAACTCACTCAAGCTGTCAAATTTAGTGGGGATTGGGTAGCATGTGATTCCAGAAAATTTGAACATTTGGAAGGGGCCCCTTT
>JAAGZN010000254.1 GCA_024206165.1 Bacteroidota bacterium | reverse complement strand
ATTAGAAGACTTGAGGAAATGGAAAAACTTCCTGATTCAGAAAAACAGAAAATCTTCCATTATATTGATCTTATTATTAGGGATTATAAGGCTAAAAAAGCTTATTCATAGATCAGCCTCCATTTATATGAGAAAAAACGAAATCCCCATTCTTTGACTAAATTAAATCCTTTCTCATAGAAATTGAGGATCCAAACAGTTCTAAACTATATTAATAGTCTACATTTAATTTGTGCGGAAGCAGAGATGTAATTTCTATTTGAAAAAATTTGGCCGGTCTTTTATGTTTATTTGGAAATGGTTTCTCTTTTCGGACTTAATGAAAACGTTCTCTCTATTCAATAAGAATAAAATATTAAACTTTCCCGCGTCATTAATAATTTCCTTTTTTATGGGAGCATCGCGAACCTAAAGCGAATTGAGCACCTTCAGGAAAAATGGAAGCTTGGTTACAAGCGTTTTTTCCGTAATTTTTATAAGCTTTGTCTTATAAAAATTGAAGGTGCGATCGCGGGTGAGCACTAACTCTGCGAATGGTTTTTTCCCTTTTTTATTAATTTTGCGAAGCAAGGCCTTATTGGGTTTTAAAGGGAAAAAAGGGAATGAGCGTGAAGAAGGAGCGCAGCTAGCGCTAGCTGCTGCTGCGACTGATGAACTCCGCTTTTACCCTGCTGCTATGGAAATTGATGGTTTTAGGCTTTAATAAACGTTTTATAATCAAAGTACTTTATGACAATTTTCTTCTATCCATGCCTTTATAACTGGATGGTTTCTCTGAAAAATACTTTTATCTGTGCATAATTTATGTATACTTTCTTTATATTCTTCCAATTCTTCTATTCTAACTTCTCCTTGTCTTTTAACTATGATAAAAATAAGTTCATATAATTTTCTATTTGGAAAGTTTGAGCTTATTAACTTATTGGCCAGTAATAATGGAATTGATCTTTTTTTTAAATCAATATGTAAAAATTCTTTTTCAGTTTTAATACATTTAACAACATCTCCAGGAAAAAATTCATATATACTAGTTGCATCTGAATCTAAATCCATGTATTTATTTTCAATAATTTCATAAGATCCATCAGATAAATATTTTGATTCTACTGGCAGAATAACTTTAGTTGCTTCCAGCATTGTAATGAAAATTTTTTCATTTGAAGTTGTAGTATGCATCACCTAATTGAATTATATCTTTAGTAATATTATCTATAATAATTGATTTTCCTGAAGTTGGATTAGTAACCAAACTCATTGAATTACCTTTATTTAGCCAATTCTTCCCATAATGAGGTTGCCATTTCCCTTCTAATAAAGTTTTTTGAATATCATCAAAGTTCCAATTACGTTTTTTTAGATAGTTTTTCCAATTTTTCCATTCAGGATTTAAAGAAAAGTTTTCTTGGTATTTCATGAATTTGTTACCTTTTTGTAATTGATTGGTAACACTTCGATTTTTTATTAATTTATAGCCTGATTTAGTAGCATTTTTTATTATTTGTGCTGCTATGAATGTATTAGCAAAAACTTCTCCAGATATTTCTAGTTTTCTTTTTCTATCAGCATTTTGAAATTCTTCTTTAAGGTTTTTTGGATAATTTTTTATACCATCTTTTAATGCTTTGCCTGTTTCTTGAGTAGATACTTGGATTAAATTTGCTGCTAATTTACTTATATTATTTAATCCTAAGGTTTGAACAATTTCATTTGAATCTTTTAAAAATTTACTTACTTCATTAACAGTTGCTTTGGGATTTTTCATCACATAATCAAGCCCCTTTAATACTTCAGATCCACATTTAACAAATTCTTTAATTATTTGAGCACCAAATTTGATTGGGCTTACTACAAAAGTATTTGCTATTCCTTTATAAAATTAAAATACCGACCATCTGAAGATGGTGGAATTATTATCTTGACTGTAAGTCGCAATAAGCTCTAAAGAGCTACTCTAATTGTAAGTTTTCAATGTTACCAATTTTATGAGCATCTATATGGTTATTTATATATT
>JAAGZN010000253.1 GCA_024206165.1 Bacteroidota bacterium | reverse complement strand
CTCTTTTGTAAAAATTCATATAAAAAATGAATAAATAATATTTTTTAAATCTCTCCCGCCACTTTTTAGTTTAATATCTAAATAATAAACTGTCAAAAAAATTAAAATGATGAAAGTTTACTGGTAAAAAAGTTTATCTCATTAAAGATTGGTCAAAAATGACTATTTTATAACAGAAAGTAGATATTTTGAACATTTTTGGTCTTTTTCGTAAAAATTCATATAAAAAATGAATAAATAATATTTTTTAAATTGCTCCCGCCACTTTTTAGTTTAATATCTAAATAATAAACTGTCAAAAAATTAAAATGATGAAAGTTTACTGGTAAAAAAGTTTATCTCGGCAAAGGTTGGTCAAAAATGATCATTTTGTAAAAGAAAATAGCTATTTTTGAACATTTTTGGCCTTTTTCGTAAAAATTCATATAAAAAATAAATAAATAATATTTTTTAAATTACTCCCACCACTTTTTAGTTTAATATCTAAATAAAAAACTGTAAAAGAATTAAAATGATGAAATTTTACTGGTAAAAAAGTTTATCTTAACAAAGGTTGGTCAAAAATGACCATTTTATAAAAGAAAATAGCTATTTTTGAACATTTTTGGTCTTTTTCGTAAAAATTAATATAAAAATTAAATAAATAATATTTTTTAAATCGCTCCCTTAAATTTTTAGTTTAATATCTAAATAATAAACTGTCAAAAAATTAAAATGATGAAAGTTTACTAGAAAAAAGTTTATCTCAGCAAAGGTTGGTCAAAAATGACCATTTTATAAAAGAAAATGTTCATTTTTGATCATTTTTGGCCCTTTTCATAAAAATTCATATAAAAATTAAATAAATAACATTTTTTAAATCGTTCCCTTAAATTTTTAGTTTAATATTTAATTAATAACCTGTCAAAAAATT
>JAAGZN010000252.1 GCA_024206165.1 Bacteroidota bacterium | reverse complement strand
TCGGTATGCCCAAATAAGGACGGGTGATTTTGGCGGAGCACGGAGGAGGAGCACGGAGCACGGAGCACGGAGTAGGACAACTGGTTTTCTAAGGGTCTGATTTAAGGCTTGATTTTCAGCCCAGATGATGCTGAGGCTTATGGTTTGACCTTTGCACTGAGTCCCAAGGGGGGAACAGTCAAGCAGGTCGTTTCAAATGAATAAAATACTGTGTTTAATGATTCCTAATGTACCATGGTGGATGTATAGACCCCATACTATGATTTAGGGGTTGAAATCAAATGTTTCTGAGGTTGTTTTCACAAAAAAACGATGTTTTCTGAATAAAAAGAATATTTGGGGTCAATTGCTCAACTCAGGATTTAAGTCAGAAGCAAACATTAATATTTAAAAATTAATGAAAAAAAATCGGGTTGAGCAATGCACCCCAACTATTTTATTTATTCATCTGAAATATTCTGGCCCCTAGCTGCGGAGTGGCGGGCTGGTCAGGTGTCCTGGCCTGGTGGCAGGTCCCAGGGGACCATGGCGGGTCACAGGGGACTACTACTGACTGGGAACCAAGGGACGAGTTGCACTGCTGAGGACGAATTGATCAGTTCAGTGGAGTCCCTCCCAGGATGTGGGAGGCAGGGGGCAGGGGGGTATATCTCAGGGTTTAGGGCTCACTGAACAAAACTAAACCCCATTCCACACTCAACTCACATTAACTGACCGTTTTTCATGATAACCCTGATAGTGTTACCCTAGACCCCCATATTAAACTATAGTGCAGTGCAGTGCAGTGCAGTCACAGCGGTATCGAGAATTGTTTACTGAGATTTGAAACAAACGGACATGTTTTATCTATCTGAAAACGCCGTGTGTCTGTCTCTCTCCTGATTGGTCTGGGCCCCACCAGCTGTCCGGCCGGCCCGCGCCAGCAGCAGCTCATTGGTCGTTTCTGCAGTACATGGAATGACTGCCTCGGCAACAGACTCCGGCCCAGCCTCGTCAGGATTTATCCTCAAACTTCAGAGGCAGTTACAAACGCTAGCTTTGAGTTACAAACGGTTTGACTATGCTTAAAAATCATATTTGACCCTAAGGAATTTTTCTATTACAAGACTTGCAAGACTTGCACTCACTTTTACATTTCGACCAATGCATTGCAATGCTCACAGTTAGCTGAAAAAGAGGCTGGAGTGAACAATTAAAACGACACTGCCGATACCGCTGTACAGTGCAGTGCAATGTAACCTTATGCAGGTCGGGCACAAGATGAACAGCTACACGATCACGGAGTTGCTCCCCAGCAGTGACTACAACGTGCTGCTCTGTCTGAAGAAGAACAAGCACATCATACCGGTAAGGAGCTCTGACAGCTCCCTCCTGCCCTACTGCCCTACTTCACTACTGCCCTACTGTCCTACTCTGTCTATCTGTCTGTCTGTCCGGATTGCGCATTTCTGCACCCCTGCCTTACTGCCCTACTGCCCTCCTGCCCTACTGCCCTACTTCCCTACTTCACTACTGGCCTTCTGCCCTACTTCACTACTGCCCTTCTGCCCTACTCTGGGGTCCAGAAAATATGTGTTGTCCACAATCCAAATTTTTCAAAAAAATAATTGTCTGTGAAAACGTGTAAATATTTGTTGCTTGAAATCGTGACAAAAGGCCGTGTTTTGCTATCTAAACACTAGAAGTTATCTAAACACTAGCTCCTGCGGAGAGCCGGTGGCCTTCGGCCACTGCTTCCCGCTTCTGTACCTAATGGAAAATGCCGCTAGTGGCTCTCGGTAAGGACCAGTGAATTTGGGGGACGGACGGTCCCAACGATTTAGTGATGAATCGGTAAGTACCAGTGAATTTGGGGGATGGACGGTCCCAGCGATTTAGTGA
>JAAGZN010000251.1 GCA_024206165.1 Bacteroidota bacterium | reverse complement strand
GTAACTTCATATTGAAATATACTTAAGTGGTACTTAAGTGATCACTTAATACATTTACTTAAGTGAAAGTATAAGGGCTGAGCTTTCTTTTGCCGTGTCGAACATACTCATATGTGCTCTCATTACTTCAATATGATTTTCTGAAAAAAAATGATCTACCATTGTAAAAATTATATAGAATAAGTTAATCGAGTACCAAAAGTTGCTTTGTGGGTAAACACTTTTCACGGGCCGTATGAAGACGATCGACACGGCAAAAGAAAGCTCAGACCTTATACTTTCACTTAAGTAAATGTATTAAGTGATCACTTAAGTACCACTTAAGTATATTTCAATATGAAGTTACCCACAAAATGACCCAAAATTGGCCCAAAATCACTAAAAGTCTCAACTTTGGTGGACAATAATCACTTAATGTACTTAAGTGATCACTTAATGGGTTTACTTAAGTGAAAGTATGGGATCAGGGCTTTCAAAATCCGAATCGAACGTCTTCGAGAATGTCCGGGTTGTCTCTAAACGTCATATTATACAAAAAGTATCCCAAAATATCCCCAAATATGGATATTACACCATTGGAGTGAGAAATTGGTTAAAATCACTTAAGTATACTTAAGTGATCACTTAATAAGTTTTGGATTTGAAAAGTATGGACCTTCAGCTTTCAAATGCCGTGTCGCACGCATTTTTTCGACCTCTGGTTGCAACGTTACACTATAGGTCATGAAAAAGTTTCTTGGTAGCATTTGGGGGACATTCTGAAGTCAGTGGATACCCGAATTTGAAGGGTACTGGTACTTAAGTACTTAATAAAACTTATTAAGGACTTAAGTGGTGGTCATAACATTTTAGGATCTTGTCAAGGTAGGTCTCACCTATCTCCAGCTATTTTTATAGCTTCCAGAAACCGTCTAGTCGCTTCCAAATCTGTTATGTATAAAAAAACACCACTTTTCCGGGGTCGGTTCGGGTTTCGTATTACCCAACTTAGCTTTTGGCCTCATATCGCGCCTTCCGGCGACCAGGTGCAGTAATTACCACGTTCATAGACCTTTTTGGGACGTTTTTTAGTATATAAACAATTTCTGAGCGACCAGACGGTTTCTGGAAGCCATAAAAATAGCCACAGAGAGCTGAGACCTTCCTTTACAAGATCTGATATTTTGGTCAACAATTGTTGACCTTTTGGTCAGCACTTTCAACACCTTGTGTACCACATAAGTCTGAAAAACGTATGTGGCCAGTTGTACAAAAGTGAGTTTTCGTATATATAAAGTGTTGTGGACCCATATACGTGATACTAAGGGGTTATATGATAGGAAATGAAAGTTTTAACATTGTTTCAACTTTTCCTAAAGTATTGTCACCATACGAGAGTGTTTAGACTAAACTTTAGAAAAGAGTCTCATCGAAATCCTTTACCTGATGAATTCTGCTC
>JAAGZN010000250.1 GCA_024206165.1 Bacteroidota bacterium | reverse complement strand
CTTAGACCACTCGGCCATCCTGCCTGTATGTTTTATGGTCAATGGCATGGATGAGCGTAGAAGATCCAATGTGCAGGTGTTCATGATAGAGTAAACAGTACTTTGTATAGAAATGTAAACAAAATGACAAGAGTGGGACTCGAACGCACGCCACCGAAGTGACTAGTGTGTTAAACCAGGGCTTTAGGCCACTCGGCCATCCTACCTGTATTTTTTGTGGTCAATAGCCTGGATGATGGTAGAAGATACCATGTGCAGGTGTTCGAAATAAAGGGAACAATACTTTGTATAGGAATGTCAACAAAATGTCAGGAGTGGGACTCAAACCAACACCACAGAAGTAAATTGGGCCTTAAACCAGCACCTTTGACCAATGGCCATCTTGTCTGTATGTTTTGTGGTCAATAGCATGGATAATGGTAGATGACATCATGTGCAGCTTCTCAAAATAAAGAAAACAATACTCTCTTTAGGAATATCAAAAATGACAGGATTAAGACTAGAACCCACGCCACGGAAGTGACTGGTTCCTTAAACCAGCGCCTTAGACCACTCGGCCATCCTGCCTGTATGTTTTGTGTTCAATAGCATGGATAATGGTAGAATATACCATTTGCAGGTGTTCAATATAGGGGAAACAATACTTTGTATAGCAATGTCGACAAAATGTCAGGACTAGGACTGAAACCAACGCCACAAGAGTGAATGGTGCATTAAACCAGCACCTTTGACCAATGGCCATCTTGTCTGTATGTTTTGTGGTCATTAGCATGG
>JAAGZN010000249.1 GCA_024206165.1 Bacteroidota bacterium | reverse complement strand
AATTTTCATGGGCATAATTATGCTCTTGAAGTTGGTATCACCGGAGAGGTAGATCCAGAAACAGGTTATTTAATTGATATAAAAAAATTAAAAACCATAATGAAAGAAGAAGTTGAGGATTATTTAGATCATAAAAATTTAAACCTAGATGTCCCTGAATTTAAGGTTATAAACCCTACTATGGAAAATATCGCCATTCTTATTTGGAATAAACTAAGAGACAAATTAGAAGATGAGTTTAAAATTTCTGTAACACTTTACGAAACACCAAGGAATTATGCTGTTTACAATGGTGAGTAGTTACACGACTTCAAATTAAAAATAAATTTTAAGCTTAATTGCTAATTAGCTCATATAAAGATAATCATTACTTGATTAAAAAATATTGTTTTTTTAGTATGGACGTAATTTTAAAGATTTATACCCTTTAAAAGAATAGAAATGTAGTATTTTTGCAAAAATTTAAAAGAACTATGGCAAATATTAGAAATTTAAAAAAAGACATCAACTACGTATTGGGTGATATTATAGAAGCTGTTTATTTATGGGAGCTAACTAATCCTGGTAAAGAAACAAAAAAGTCTGAAGCTATAATTGACGAGGCAATTGATGTTTTCGACGAGCTTATAACAAAAATTAATCTTAAAAATATTGAAAATTATAAGCAACATTTTAAAGCTATTAACCAAGAATTAGAAGAAAAAGGAAGAAAACTTATCGATAAAATTAACGCGCTTAGTTAATTTTATTTTTATTTCTAAATTGAATTAAAGACTCTAAATCATTTCCGTATTTAGAGTCTTTTATATTTGGAGTTAACTGGTTGTAAACAGAGTCTAAATAACTAGTTTTTACGTCGTTTATACGGCTTACCATTAAATAAGGGGCAACTTCATAGTCATTATTCAATAAAGCAAAACTGACTGTTGCCAAATATTTTTTTGCTAAAATTGATTTTTGCGATTTATCTAAACGATCTGCCAATGAATCGTTTCCTTTTTTTCTGGAGTTAAAACTCTCTTTTATTAATTCTAAATTCCTATCAGAATACCGAGTGATTATTTTATTGTATTCTTCTAATTTATCCTGATTGGCGGAACCAGATACTTTTGCATCGATAGCAAAATTATTTAAAGTAGTATTAATGATTATTGGATTTGGTTCTGCAAAGAAAATAATACGATCATCATTTAAGATTCCATTTTCTAAACGAACATATAAATAATAAATTTCTGGCTCTAAAACAGGTTCAATAAAACTAAAATCTGAACTACCGTTAATAGCAATTGAATCGATCGATACCAAACTAGAATCTTTAATTTTTTGAAGGAATAAAGTCCCTTTTTTGAGTCCTTTTACATGCCCAGTAAGAATCATT
>JAAGZN010000248.1 GCA_024206165.1 Bacteroidota bacterium | reverse complement strand
ATTATTGGCGTTCTCGTTATATTACACGAGAAAAAGTTGAAGCAGAATTCATTTTAAAATCTGTGTGTTTTAATTTGCTTAAAGCGATAAACAAGGTAGAAATTGCTTAAAAAGTAAATTTTAAGCAACAATCAAAAAAAATTAAGCCTGTGCAGAAGCCTTATAAAGTATAAGGGCAAGGGAGTTTAAATTGAATTACGCCACACCGCAATTAATTAATTTTATTGTAACTACATTATTAGGAATCTTTGTTTTTTTAAGTAACAGAAAAAATCCTCTTAACAAAATTTTTGTATTTCATAATTTTTCTCTAGCTGCATGGGCATTTTGTTTTTATCAAATGGTTACATCTACTAGTTACTCGGAGGCTTTAACTTGGGCTAAATTTTTACACTATGGCGCTGCCATTATGCCTGTTTTTGTCTTGCATTTTGTATCTATTATATTAAATTTAAACAATAAAGTTTTAATTAGGGTGTCTTATGCTATTGTATTAATAATATTTATCTTTATTCCTACTAATTTATTTGTTTCTAGTGCTCTTTCTGCCATTGGTGGATTTAAATATTTTGTTGGACCTGCAGGAATTAAGTATCATTTTTTTACTATTTTTTTTGCATACCTTATTATATATAGTTTATATAAGTTATTTCAGAGTTTATTTTTTTTATCAGGTGCAATAAAGAATAAAATTAAATACCTTGCATTAGGTATATTTGTCTTATATTTCACAGGAATGACTGCTTTTTTACCTTTATTTAACATTCCTACACATCCACTCTTTTTTTATGGAGTTAGTTTTTATGTATTGATAATTACCTATGCGATTATTACTCGAAACTTAATGGATATGAACTTAGCTTGGCGTAAAATTCTAAGAGGTGTATTATTTTTTATAATAAAAATATCTTTGTTGGGAGTATTGTTTTTTTTGCTGACCAAACTACATATTGTTTCACTATTCACAAATTTTATAATTTCTGCATCGTTTTTGATTATTATGGATAGTTTCTATAGTACAAAATTATTGAAAGTTATTGATGGTTTAATTCTGCACCGCTATAAGAAGATTTGGAACAAGCTTGAAAAAATCGTAAAAAGTAAAAATAATAAATATGCACTGGCAGATATAGTAAAAGTTGTTGTTGAAGATGTTTCTAGCGTTTTGAATATCAGAGAGAGTAAATATTATTGTTTGATTCAAGGGAAATATTTATCTTTTTTTGATCAGAATGAGGAGTCAGGTGTTGAGCTTATTTCTAAAATACTTATTGATTACTTAAATAAGTATAAACAATTTATTTATACTCACTATTTACCTGCGGATAAGGAAGAACTTAAGGAATATTTAGAGAGCGAAAGCATTGAGCTTTGTTATCCTATTTTTATTTCTGACTCTTTAGTGGGTATAGTAACCTACAGTAATAAAAAAGATCATTCTATGTATCATAGTGAAGATTTAGAACTAGTTTTAGACATTATAAAAAATATTGAAAGCCAGATATCTTTTTTAACACATACAGAAAATAAAGTTCTTAATGATTATAATCTCAAACATCAAAACCAAGTTTTATCCGCTTTAAAATGTTTATCCGAAGCTCTAGATATTGATGAATTACATACTCAGATTGTTGCCTTGATTAATCGATACCTAAGCTCTGAATATACAGCTATTTATTTATATGACAAAGACTATACTGTCCCCCATTAAGAAATTTATAAAAAGTGAGAATATTAATATAATAAAATCACTTAAATTAATGGAGGTCCTTTTAAAAAAATGAAAAATAATTACTCCTCTCAAGACAAATTTAATATTGTGCTAGAAGCACT
>JAAGZN010000246.1 GCA_024206165.1 Bacteroidota bacterium | reverse complement strand
TTAACGGAAAAAACGCTTGTTTTACAAGCTATCTTTTTTCCTGGGTCTGCTCAATTCGCTTGCGGCTCGCTTTAGCTCCCGCTTTTAATAATTTTTAAAGGAGCGGGAAAGTTTAATATTTTATTCTTATTGAATAGAGAGAACGTTTTCATTAAGCCCGAAAAGAGAAATATTTTCAAATAAACAGAAAAGACCGGCCAAAGATTTTCAAATAGAAATTACATCTCTGCTTCCGCACAAATTAAATGCAGTCATTAAATATAACTCAGAACTGTTTGGATCCTCAATTTCTATGAGAAAGGATTAAAGGTATTCAAATAATGAGGTTTTTGTTTTTTCTCATATAAATGGAGGCTAGAATTAAAACAACAAAGAATTCGCATATTTATAAACTATCAATCTCCCTATTATCCAACTGCGTAACTTCAGCAATTGTATCTTTGTCAATACCTTTAATAATCATATTTTTAGCAATAACTTTTGATCTTTTTTTCTCAGATTCTTCAGCAATATGTTCTTTCAATTCTTCATCAGTAACATCAAACAAAATAGCAGGAAACTTAATAATAAATTCAGTAAAAGACCCCTCCCCAGTTTGCGAATCACACCAAATCTCCCCATTAACAGTTTCAATAATCTGCTTAGCAAAAGCAAGACCAATACCACTACTAGTTTTATCACCAGTAGTATAAAACATCCTAAAAATATCAGAAAGCTTATTTGGAGGCACTCCCATACCATCATCCTTAATATGCAATTCATTACCCTCAATCCATATATCTATTCTATTAGGCCTCCCATGCTTAAAAGCATTCCTAATAATATTATCAATAACAAAAATAAAAACTCTCTTAGGCACTTTAAGCCTAAAATCTTGAGAAAGCTCAGTATGTAACTTTTCCTTCTGACCAGGACCAAAATGATATTGCTTAATAGTATCTTCAATAAGCTCTTTTAAAGAACATAATTCAGGATTAGACAAAGAATCCCTATATTCAATCATCAATCGTTCAAAACTCTTAACAATCCTAAGCATCTGTTCACTCAAGGCTTTTATATAATCATTATTCTCTTTTATATATCCAAAGCTTCTTTCATCTAAAATAAATTGTTTTTTGTCATCGTAAATTACTTCTTTAGCATTATTTATATATAGATTACTAACTTGAGAATAAGGTAAAATATTAAGTCCAGTATTTTTAAGTTCATGCCCCATAGAAAGCCCCAAATTAACCCCCTGATTACTCTTAATCATATAAAAGAACTTTTTACGATAAGCAAAAAGAAGAGCAATAATAGTAGAAAATAAAATTTGATAAACTAAATAATAATTAACATCAAAACCCAACGCAGGCAAACTAACAGGTCCTATTACCATATTGTAAAAAATTAAACCCAATCCTATTCCCAAAGGAGCAAGAATTAAAAATACTTCCCCAGCAACAAGCATAACCAAGAAAAAAATAGAAGCCCCAACATTCAATAACCAAGCATTAGATCCTTTAGTTAATAGAAACATAATAGTAGTAATAAAAGGCAAACAATATATCAAAGAAAAATGCCAAAATAAATGATAAAAAGGTTTAAAAAAATCGTTCCAAGCATCTTTAACAATTAAAAGAGCTCCCAATACTCCTCCAAAAACTCTTAATTTTAACATTAGATTATATTCATAAGGATCACTACTTTCCCAAAAAAAGTAAGGTAAAGTAAAATTAATACAACAATAAATACCAAAAAGATAATTGTAAGAACCATACTTCATAATTTGATTTTGAGAATAACTATAAATTGTTTTTGGGACATTGCTAAAAGACCTTATTACCTCGCTAAAGAAATTTTTAAAATTAAAAATCCATAATACTTCTAATTTTTTACCTTGTTCTTGATCAGCTTTTAACCATAAAATCCCTTTATTTTGAATAATATGGGATATCATATAAGTAATAGCATTAGTAATAATTCCAATGATTATAGCAAAAGGTTTAAGGTAAGGAAATCCATAAACTACAACAAAACTAGAACTTACTCCAATTATAGCTCCAACAATAAAAGCTTTTAAATTAGTTTTAATTCCCAATATACCAATTAGAAAAGGGAAAGCAATTGAAGGAAATAAAATTAAAGTAGCATGAAAAGGTATATTTCTGTAATAAGAATTTTCTACAAAAAATAAAGTGGTAAAAACAGATATAATAGCTATTATTAAAGTAATTAATTTTACACCAAATAAAGATTTATTTTCTTTAACTTTGAAAACAGGTTTAATTACGTCATTAAAAAATACTATACCGCAAGCATTTAAATAAGAATCTACAGTAGACATAATAATTGCTAAAAATCCAGAAATGATTAAACCTTTTGATATACTAGAAAAATATAAACTATTTATAGTATGAAAAATAACGCTTTTATGATTAGTACTTTGAAATAAAACTATCATAGATAGCCCAATCAAAGTAAATAATATTCCTACAACCAAATTAAATAAAGATAAAGAAAAAAATTTGTTACGAATCTCCTTTGCCCCATTAGCAATAAATACCCTTTGTAAAATTGTAGCATCAAGCAAAGTATGAAAAGAAAAGCATTTAAAAAAAAATGCATAAAATATCCAATATTTAAATTCAGGATTAGAAAATATAGAAAGCTTATTGCTTGGTAATTGATGAATCAATTCTTTGTAACCTCCTATTTTATGTATTAACACAGTTGCAATAGTAGGTATAGCAATAATCATTATTGTAAATTGAAAAACATCTGTGCTTACTACAGAAGTTACACCTCCTCTAAAAGCATAAATTACCACAATAATCCCACCAATAATTACTGCCCAATATTTATCTATATTGTAAAAATTTTCAAATACTCTCCCCAGCATTAATAATTGAATACTTATATTAAAAATATCCCATATAGTAATACAAGCCCCAGTTAATATTTTAGCTTTTGTTCCATAAAATTTTTCCATCAAATCCCCAGCTGTATAAGAACCTTTAAATTTGGAAATACTCTTTGAAAATATTAATCCAATTAATACTAATTGTATACAAACAGCTATCCAAGGTATGAATGATAAAATACCAATTCTATAAATATCTCCTATAGAACCAATAATACTTTGTCCTCCTATCCAAGTGGCTAAAATTGTCAAAGTTAAACTTACAGGACTAAAACGTTTTCCAAGAGCATATTCCTTAAAAGTTTTAACATTCCTGCCAGCCCATAAACCAATAAATAAAGTAATTAGTAAAAAAGCCCCGACAATCAATAGAGAAGTAGTATCAATGTTAGCAATCATGATAATTTAATGTTTAATTTTAAGTATTTAAATATAAGTAAGCTATTTTTATATATAACAACTTGCACAAATGTAAAAGTATATAATAAATACAATTTATAGAAATTATTATGCTATAAATCGCATCTAAATATAAATATTTTGAGATCAAAGATATAATTCAAATAAAATATTGATTTTAAAAATTAGGAATATTAAGCAATTGATTGATGAAAAGAAGAAAAACCAAGCAATCTAAATTGTATTTATATAAGAAAAATAAAAAGCAAGAAAATTAATAAATTAAAAAGAGATATTATGAACAAGATAGATTTTTATCGAAAAAATCTTTAAACTTCTTCTTAGTCAAAAAGCTATCAATAACTTTACAAATAACAGATCGTTCCTGTTTATCAAGTTTAGAAATAAGTTTAATTCTTTCGGCTACACTTTTATCTTCTGTAAAAATTTCTTCTGGGATACTCTTTTCATTAAGATTTATAAATTGATCCACAGTCATATTAAAAAAATC
>JAAGZN010000245.1 GCA_024206165.1 Bacteroidota bacterium | reverse complement strand
AACTACGGACACAGAACCATAACACACGGACTAACATTCTTCTTCGCAATCATCATCATAACATACATCACAGAAAAAACAATACTCAAAACAACAACATACACAATGATAGCCTTCTTCGCATACCTATCACACCTAATATTAGACATGATGACAGTAAAAGGAGTACCCCTACTCTACCCCTTCAAAAGAAACCCCTGCGTCATACCCGCAAACCCAAAACTTAGATTCAAAGCAGGAAATACACAAACAGAATCAATCATCTTCTGCATACTAACAATAATAGGATTCACATGCAAAGACCTATTCAAAAACGGATTTTGGACCAGCTACAACAAAACCTTCAAAAGCATAAAACACCTAGTAAGAGAATTCAAAAGAAGCACAAAACTAATAAAAGTAAAATACCACATCATACACAACGGACAAACAAAAATAGGACAAGGACTACTCATAGGCATCGACAATAGACAATTACACATCATAGACAAAAATCAAAATATCTACACAATCCCATATTCAGCAATAGTAAAAAATTTAAAATTCGAAAAAACAGAAAAAAATATCAAAATCAAAGAAAAATACTTCTTCTCAACAAAACTAGAAGAATTCTACAAATACATAAACAACAAAATAATAATAAAACTAACAACAACAAGCAGCACAGAATTCATAACAAACAACCAACCACCAAACAAACACATAAACCTAAAATACACCATAAATCCACAAATCACACAATCCCCAGAAAGCAAAAACAAAATAAAAGAAGAAATACAAATAATAAGATCAGAACTAAAAGGCTACAAAGACAAAAAGAAAAACCTAATAAGCAACATACTATCAGCAAAAAGAGACTTAAAACAAAATGACCTATACAAAAGAGAAACCCTCACCCTAAAACTAAAAAGAAACCTAAAACAACTAAATAAACTAAACGAATCAAGAATAATAAAGAAACTAGAAAACAAAATAGAAATACTAAAAAGAAAAGAAAATCAAAAAATACAAATAAACGGATACATAAAATATTTAGAACTATGAAAAAAGAAATGAAAACAATACAGAAAAAAGAAAACCTCTTGAAATCAAAATCAAGAAAATATCTAATAATATTATTTAAAGTAATAATAATATTAAAGATAACCCAAATAGCCAAAGCAGAACCAGAAACCCTCAAAGAACTAGAACCCCTATCCCCCTACTTTATCCCATCCCTAGAAACCATAGAAAAAAACCTAAAACAAGAAAACGAACAACAACTAAAAGAAGAAATACAAGAACTGCAAAAACCAAACATATTAGATTTTCTATCCAGCATAAACCTAACATATAAAACCAACCTAATAAACCAAAGCCACGGCCTAATAATAAGCCTAAACATCCTAAAACTATTTGAAATCACAAGCACCAGCAGAAAATATAAACAAAGCAAAAAAAAAGTAACCTTCAGACACAAAATAACCTACCAAAAAACCCTTCAAGAAATAAGCCTAATGATAGAAACCCTAAAGAAAAAAGTAACAAACTATAACAATCAACTAAAAATCTTCAAACTAAAAACGAGCTTATACAACATAGAAAAAAGAAGATATGAAAAAGGGGAAATCCCCCCAAGTGAATACATCAAAAAACAAATAACCTATGAGTATGACAAAACCACCCTAATAGAAACAAAAAAAGAACTCCAAATCCTACGCCAAAAAATACTAAATAAAGCCCAAGGGAATTTTTTAAATACAAAAACCATAAAAAATCAATGATATAAAAATTGAATAAATAATTAAAATGTATATATTCAAGCTCGAAATAATAAATACATAAAAATCATGAAAATTAAAATCAATTACCTAATCTCAATATTTTCAATAACAATATTCTTTTCCTGTTCAAATAAATCACAAAATCAAAACATGCTTGCCAATGCAATAAAACATAACGATTTAAATGCAGTAAAGGAATGCATAGAAAACGGAGATGATCCAGATGAAGTAAATGAAGGTGGCCTAAATGCTCGAGAAATGTTATATTATATCCAAACAACTCATAAATATAAAGAAAGTAAAAAAAAATATGAATCACAGAAAGAAGAATATTATAAGGCAAAATATACAAAAATATATTCAAATGTTGGATTTTTTGTGATGGAAGGTATTTCTGCTGTTCTTTCAGAAACTTCAGAATATAAAATAGCAGAAAAAATTAAACAAGAAGTAAGTATATATGTAAAAACCTATAGAAATTTAAATTACAAACTACAACAACAAAGAAATTACATAGAAGAGCAAAAGAATGACTTAGAATTAATCAGAAATTTACCCCAAAATAGTACTTATCATAAAGGTCACAATTACATAAATAATAAAGATTCCTATATAAATAGCACAAATAGCTCAAACAAAGATTCTTATAATAAATATCATTGGGAGCATAATAGGAATTCAAAAAATTGGGAGCATAATAGGAATTCAAAAAATAAAAAGTATGTAAAGAATAATACAACAAGTACGAGTGTAGATGTAAGTTTTAGTTGGTTTTAAATTATAATAAAATACCCAAAAATTTAATAAAAAGCATACAATAGTGTTTTCCTCACTCATCGAGCTATGTCATAAGTCCAAAATAATATTTCAATCTGTCATCCTGAATGAAATGAAGGATCTAAAATATCAATTCCCAAATATCTAAACTTAAATTTTATTGAAATAATATTGTTAAAATTATATTTAATTAAAAGTGAATAAAATTTAAGTTTAGATATTATAATAATGTCTTCTTCCGCAAAAGTCCTTTCAAGCGAAATTTAGAAGATTTTATAAATATATTGCAACAATCACCATAAATTTAAACACAACACCAATAATGCTTATATACAATTTAAGATTGTAATAATCTAAATATCAATAAATAATTAAATTATTTATGCCATAACAAACGTACTTAAATAGCATTATTTTAATATAAACTCAAGTTAAAAAAATACAAATAGAAAATAAATAAAATACAGTAGAAAAAAAGAATAAAAAAAGAGGAATGAAACTTAAATTAATTATATCAATAAAAAGAAGCTAAATACAAAATAAAAATTAACCCAAAGAGCATAGCCCCCTATCCCCTACTTTAAAAAGAGTAACATTCTAATTTAATAAAATCAAAACCCACCGAATCAATATTAATTAAAACAATGCTATTAACACATACAGCTTCGTGCTTAACGAAAAAGTGAAAGGCAAGCCCGGAAAATAAAAAACTTCTTCCACGTATTTAATAATCCAAAGATTACCATACAATATGTTGTGCCAAACAAGCCGAGATCAATATTTTTTTACAGAGTATACTAAGGCAAAAGCCTAGTACCTACTAATGACATTAGACGATCTTAGTTCCACTTTTTTTTTAAATATATATTTAAATCATATCAACAAAATTTTATAAACATTAAACCACAATATGAAAACAACAAAACCTATTGTCATTCTGAGCAGCGCGAAGAATCTATTCTTTAATCTCTCTCTATTTTCAATTTTTGTCATTATGAGCAAAGCGAAGAATCTACCCATAAATCTCTTCTCATTCTTAACAAATCAAAAAATCCTATTCCAAAACAAAAACTAACTAACAAGCTCAATTTCTTCAAAATAAAACTCCCTTTTACTCAAAACCTGATAAGTAGATCGCAACAACTTGGTTACAATTGAACTTTCCCTCCAAAACCCTCAAAATATAAACAAGATCTTGGTTTATTTATATATTGAATCTATTTTTAGATTTGTAGAGAATATAATTTCATTTTAAAATACATATTTAAAAACAGGATATCATTTT
>JAAGZN010000244.1 GCA_024206165.1 Bacteroidota bacterium | reverse complement strand
TCGGTGTAATAATTTCTAGGCTGTTCCAATAGACAGAACTGTTATTATACGTATGTTTACAACGTTTTAGCGTAAACGGAATCGTTTTATTCCATGCAAAAGGCGTACTTTAAAAGAAGGTTAAGGGAACTCTTATTGCGGGGCTAAAATTTCACTAAGTTTCATGTGGAACTATATGATACCCTCGATGCAAAAAGTTTTAGGCTGTTCCCCTGGACAAAACTATTTTAATACGTATGTTTACAACGTTTTAGAGCAAACGAAATTATTTTAATCCATGCAAAAGGCGTGCTTTATAAGAAAAGGACGTGAACTTTTATTGCGGGGCCGAGTTTTCACTAAGTTTCACAGGGAACTATAAGAAACCCTCGGGCTAATAAGTTCTAGGCTGTTTTCATGGACGGAACTGTTGTAATACGTATGTTTAAAACGTTTTAGAGCAAACGGAATCGTTTTATCTATTGCAAAAGGCGTACTTTATTAAAAGAGTGAGGTGAACTGTTATTGCGGGGCTGAGTTTTCACTATGTTTCACGGGGAACTATAAGAAACCCTCGATGTAATAAGTTATAGGCTGTTGCCTTAGACAAAACTGTTGTAATACGTATGTTTACAACGTTTTAGAGCCAACGGAATCGTATTTTCTATTGCAAAAGGCGTACTTTATAAAAAAGTTAGG
>JAAGZN010000243.1 GCA_024206165.1 Bacteroidota bacterium | reverse complement strand
GATAAATAGTATGGCTTCCTTTGCTATAATTTTCCATGTCACAAATGTAACATTTTACATTTAAAATAAGGAATTTAAAGGACTGAAGTCATTTTCCATCTGAAAGATGGAGGCTTTAAACCAAATTTGAGACAGTAAATTTTAACATATCAAAAATTTTAAAAGCTTGCCAATTCTTTGCCTAATATTATTATTAAATATCATTTTTATAATAATATGTAACTTTTACTAATATAATATATTATTTTTTATTGTGAAATATATAAGAATTTTCTTCTCATATAATTAGCTAAATATTTTGTCCAATATTAAAGAAACTTAAAATCTCTATTGATATTTTAATATTTTAAATAAAAAATAAATTTTAATATTTAATTAATAAATATGAGATAAAAACAAAATAAATATCAAATCAAAAAAGAAATTTTATTATTATCTTTAGATTAAATTTGCAACAATCGAAAATTTATGATCAAAGAAAAAGAAATAACGTTAAAAGAGATAGTATCACACTCAAAAGAATATGGATTTATATTTCCTTCAAGTGAAATTTATGATGGTCTTCAAGCAGTATATGATTATGGTCCCTATGGAATTGCATTAAAAAGAAATTTGCAAAAGTTATGGTGGGATTCTATGATAAAAATTAACCAAAATATAGTAGGATTAGATTCTGCAATATTAATGAATCCTAAAATATGGAAAGCATCAGGCCATATAGATAGCTTCCATGATTTTATGGTTGACAATAAAGATTCAAAAAAAAGATATCGAGTAGATACTTTGATAGAAGCTTTTGCTGAAAAGATAATTGGTGAAGGAAATAAAGATAAAGGACATAAAATCATTGATTCTATGAATAAGCTTTTAGAACAAAATGATTTAGATGGTTTGAAAGATTTGTTAAATAAAGAAAATATTACTTGTGAAATATCAAAAACCTCTAATTGGACCAATGTAAGAGCATTCAACTTAATGTTTGAAACAAAATTAGGATCTACAGAAGAAACATCGGAATCTATTTATTTAAGACCAGAAACAGCCCAAGGTATTTTTGTTAACTTCTTAAATGTTCAAAAATCAGCTAAAATGCAAATCCCTTTTGGAATAGCTCAAATAGGAAAAGCTTTTAGAAATGAGATTGTTGCTAGACAATTTATCTTTAGAATGAGAGAATTTGAACAGATGGAAATGCAATTTTTTATTACTCCAGGAACTGAAAAAGATTGGTTTGAACATTGGAAAGATACTAGAATAAAATGGCATAAAGCTATTGGTATTCAAGAAGATAGACTAGCTATTCATCAACATGAACAATTAGCTCATTATGCAGATAATGCTGTTGATATTGAATATAAATTTCCTTTTGGATTTAGAGAACTTGAAGGGATTCATTCTAGAACAGATTTTGATCTTAAAAGTCATGAAGAACTATCTAAGAAGAAACAAAAGTTTTTTGATACTAAATTAAATAAAAGTTACATTCCTTATGTCATTGAAACTTCTATTGGTTGTGATAGATTATTTTTAACAATTCTTTCAGAGTCTTTAACAAAACAAAATATTGATGATAAAGAAAGAACTTTACTTAAAATAACACCTGAACTATCTCCTATTAAAGCTGCCATTTTACCATTAATAAAAAAGGATGGTTTACCGGAAATGGCCCAAAAAATTTATGATGATTTTAAATTTGATTTTGAAACTGTTTTAGATACTAATCAATCTATAGGCAAAAGATATACTAAACAGGATTTGATTGGAACTCCTTTCTGTATTACTATTGATCATCAAAGTTTAGAAGATGATACTATTACTATAAGATATCGAGATTCTATGGAACAGAAAAGAATTAAAATTGATGAAACTAAAGGAATTATTAATGAGAATATATTAATGAAAAATATTTTAATGAAGTTATAAATTTTGTTAAAAAATCATAATTTTCGAATTTTTAAAATTGCTTCATCTATTATGTTTTTTGATTTTTGAATTTCAATATACTATTTATTAAAATTTTCTTTTTCATTTTCTGAAGGAGAATGTATTTGCATCATATCAATTGAAATTTTCCGCATCTTCATATACTTTTAATATATTTCTTTTAGATAAATTTTTAAATCTATTAAATTATTCTAATATTTGATGAAAAAATTAAAAAACAAAGAACATAATATCTATAAAATAATTTATTGTTGAGTTTCTTCTATATTAATGTATTGATTTCTCCTTTTTCTATAATATAAATAGCATGACAATGGTATTAATAATAAAATTACTAATAATACTATAAGGAAAATATAATAATCATTGTCATTATTATTGTGTTCAGAAGAATCTATGTCAATATTTTTATCACTTGTCGGTTTATTAATAGAATTTTTAGTAGTATCAATAAAAGGATATAACGTTGGATCAAAAGCAGGGTCATTTGAAAGAGAAGTTGTGGAATTATTAGCAGGATTGATTGTAGGATCATTAGTAGGGTCGATTGTAGGATCAGTTGTTGGATCGTTAGTAAAAATTTTACAAATAAAGCTATTTTGGGCTATACATTTATGGTAATTGTTTGTATTATTTGAATTTTGGCATTGCTAATTTAGCAGAGACAGATCTTTGTTTCTTTTCAACATTAATAATCTAATAGAATGTTCAAGTATTTTTACACATTTACTATAGTATTTTGTTTTTCTTCGCATTCTAGCTAAATAATGACGAAATAGACTATTATAGCCTTCTATTGTAAATGTCTCTGCTTTTGATTGTATATGTTGAGAATTTTGTATTATAGATTCATATGCTTTATAATAATCCGAGTAT
>JAAGZN010000242.1 GCA_024206165.1 Bacteroidota bacterium | reverse complement strand
TTTAGATATAGAAGATCTGAAAAGTGCGATAGAAAAATTTCATCCATTGGGTTAAAGTTGCTATATTGGAGTTGTGATTGGGAGTAAAAGCAGTGAAAACGTAGGCGACCCCTTTAAAGATACTAGTGGGCCTAGTATGAACATCCTGATCAAGCTTTCCACTATTGTTGCGCTGATTATTGCTCCTCATATTGCTAAGAAGGCTAAAATTAAAAACATGAATTCCAATAATACTGAGTTAAATTATTATAATGAAAAGTAGTAGTTTATATAATATTGTAAGTTGAGATCTATGAATTATTAAAATAAAATATTATATTTGTACTAATTAAAGATCTAAAAACATAAATAATGAAAAAAAATATAATAAAAATCTTTTCTATATTTATAATAACTTTTCTTATATCTTGTAATAGTAATAAGCCAACTGAAAATACTAAACAGGGTATAGAACAAAAAGAAAAAAATGAGACACAATCATCATCAACAGCTTCTTCAGGCAATACTGATTCCTCAACTACATTAATTAATAATCAAAATAGGTCTAAAGATCAGAATAAATTAACTGATGATGAATATCAAAAAATTAATTCATTTCTTAATGTAGATCATCTTTATGCAGAATCTGAGGAGGACGAAGCTTATATAGAAAAAAGGAAAGAAATTTTAAAAAAGTTATCAAAGGCTATAAAAATAGACATAAATTCTGTAACAGAAGATAAAAGAAAACAAAATACTCTTCAAGCAATATCAGATAAAAAAGGAATATCAAAAGCTATAAAAATATTGATAAAAAGAGGAATAAATTTAAATTATCAAGATCCTAATGGATATACTGCTTTTATGACCTTATGCTTAAAAAGTTTGTGGTATGATGTAATTGAGACTGAAGACCTGAATACTTTAATAATAAATAATGCTGACATAAATTTACAGAATTCAAAAGGAAATACAACTTTAATACAATCTATACTTTTAGCAAAAAAATGGAATAAAATTGAAATGCTAAATAAATTAGTAGATTATCTTATGAAAAATAACGTAAAAGTAAATATTGAAAATAAAAAAGGATTAACGGCATTATCATATGCAATCAAATATGAAATGGTTAGTATTGTATCTAAATTAGTTAATTATAAGGGAATAAATTTTAAAAAAGGTAATTGTGAGGAACTTTTTAAAAAAAGTTCAAACGAGGATATTAAAAAAATATATAATGAATATATAAAAAATTAAATTTTATAATTCCGTACTTCATAAAAAAGAACGATTCAAGCTTAAAACCATCAATTTTCACTCAAAGAGTCTAGGAAAAAAGGAGTTTGTCTGTCTCTCCACTTTGCTAACGCATCGTTACGTTCCATCCTCACGCTCATTCCTTTTTTTCCCTTTAAATCCCAATAAGGCCTTGCTGCGCAAAAATAATAAAAAAGGGAAAAAACCATTCGCAGAATCGATGCTCACC
>JAAGZN010000241.1 GCA_024206165.1 Bacteroidota bacterium | reverse complement strand
TTTAGATATAGAAGATCTGAAAAGTGCGATAGAAAAATTTCATCCATTGGGTTAAAGTTGCTATATTGGAGTTGTGATTGGGAGTAAAAGCAGTGAAAACGTAGGCGACCCCTTTAAAGATACTAGTGGGCCTAGTATGAATATTTTGATTAAGCTTTCTACTATCGTTGCGCTCATCATTGCGCCGCATATTGCTAGGAAGGAGAAAATTGATTTAAAAAACTCTGAAAATAAATCCTATGGTTATCATAAATCAGGTCCTTATTGTATTGGAAATAATCATCCATATTAGTAAAAATTTTAAGTAATTAAAATGAAATTTGTAATGCGTAAAATTATATTAGAATCTTTTTATTTAATAATTATAATAAGTTTTGTTATATCTTGTAAAAGTAAAAAATCAATTGGAAATAATCAATCACTAGATCAAGAACAAGAAGAAAAAGATGAGACTCGATCATCATCAACTTTTTCAGATAATACTGATTCTACCACTACAACTTCAAAAACTACTACTATACCACAAACACTATCTTTTGAAAATAGAGGAGTCCCTTTTACTGAATCAGAGAAATCTAGTATAGATAATTTTAAAAATAAAATTGAAAAATTTTATGATGATATCTTTGAAGAAGAAAAAGCAAAAGCAAAAGCAAAAAAAGACATTAATGATTTAATAAATAAAATAAAACAAGATTCCAAAAAAATTGATTCTATAGATTCTTATTTTAAAAGTACTTTGTTGATGTATGCAGCAGAACAAGGTAATGAAAAAATGATTAATTTATTATTAAAAAAGAATCCTGATATTAATAAAGCCAACGAATCAGGAATGACTGCATTACATTATGCTATATTGTCTGAGAATTCTGGAATTTTGGAATTGTTATTAAATAGAGGTGCTGATACTAAAGTAAATTATCATGATAATCTTCAAAACAGTGAAAAGAATTTAATGGATTTTGCTTTTGAAAAAATATATAATTTTTCTGAAAAGTTAAAGGGAAAAGGTGGAGAAATTTTCAAATTATTGATAGAAAAAGGTAAATTTGATGCCAATAGCAAATTTAGGCGTTTTTCCGATAAAAGAGAAGTTCCTTTAATTTCAAGAGCAGTTGAAAAGAAAGATATAGAATTTGTTAAGTATCTAATAGACCAACGACATGTAGATGTTAATACACAAGATTCAGCAGGAAATACGCTAATTGTACTTGCTGCTCAAAGTGGTAATGTAGATATATTAAAATTTTTAGTACAACGAGAAGCAAATCTAATAATAAAAGATAGACGAGGACCGCTTCTTGCTGCTGCACAAACAGAGAAAGAAGAAGCATTAAAATTTTTAATACAACAAAATTTAGCCAATGAAGATATTAATTCAGCCATTAGATTATTATCATCACCAGAAAAAGAATTTATAAGAAATATATTTAAAATATCTCCTGAAAAAGCAAGAAAAATGTTAGATATCATAAAAAAAGATTAATTGACAAAAAAATATCAGCTTTCGAAATTTGCAACTTCAGACATATAATTTGGGACCCATTATCAGGACTATTATATTTAAAAATTTTTATTCAAGCCTAAAACCATCAAATTTCATTCAAAGAGTCTAGGTTATAAGGAGTTCGTCTGTCTCTCCACTTTGCTAACGCATCGTTACGTTCCATCCTCACGCTCATTCCTTTTTTTCCCTTTAAATCCCAATAAGGCCTTGCTGCGCAAAAATAATAAAAAAGGGAAAAAACCATTCGCAGAATCGATGCTCACC
>JAAGZN010000023.1 GCA_024206165.1 Bacteroidota bacterium | reverse complement strand
CTATTGTTGACATTGTGTGTGGATGCACCCTTTGTGTGTTTGCCACATTCCTTGTTTTTTGTGTAGAAAGGTTAGCTGGGTTATCTGTTGTATTGATCTCAAAAATGTGATGGGAGATGACAGTCTATTGTTTGGTCCATCATATGTGTGCCTGGGTGAACATGCATCCATGTGTAAGGTAATTAAGTTGGTTGGTGGGCAAGAAATTCAGAAATATTGGATTCACCAAATATTGGAAACAGGTCCAAAAGGATTAAATTTCCATGGCCATCAGGGAGGCTTTATGAGTTTCTGGGGTAGTTACTTGCTTCAGTGCCTGATCCTCATCTCAGCAACACACACCACCCCACACATAATGGGTTCTCAAGCCATTCAAGAGACCATCATCAACATGTTGGTGCTGGCTGATGAGCAGCAGGCCAACATTTTCCTGCTGATTGGCCAGGGAGAGATGCAGCAGGCTGATATCTTAAATAGGATGCTGATTTGCCTTCTCAACTGCATCCAGGACCTGCAGGTAAAGTTGTCTGACGCTACTG
>JAAGZN010000240.1 GCA_024206165.1 Bacteroidota bacterium | reverse complement strand
TCTATAATACAAAATTCTCAACATATACAATCAAAAGCAGAGACATTTACAATAGAAGGCTATAATAGTCTATTTCGTCATTATTTAGCTAGAATGCGAAGAAAAACAAAATGCTATAGTAAATGTGTAAAAATGCTTGAGCATTCTATTAGATTATTAATGTTGAAAAGAAACAAAGATCTGTCTCTGCTAAATTAGCAATGCCAAAAAATAAGTATAAACCAGATATTGCATCTAGAATTGCTGCTTTAAATAAGCAAATTAATTCAACTAACTATCGAATTACAGATTTAAATAATAAAGTAAATAATAACAACACGAGAAAAATTATTGCTCTTAAAGAAAAACAAGATGCAGAATTATTGATTAAGAAGCTCAAATTAGAAGTGAATGATTTAAAAGAAAAATCTAAACAAAAAAAAGCAGATGATTTAAAGAGAAATAAAACCCAAATATCAGACTTAAAAGATAAACTTGAAGAAGAAATACAGGAACTTAATAAGCAAACAAAAAGAAGAATCAGGGAAGTACAAGATCAAAAATATAAGTCTTTAGAAGAGTTGCAGCAACATAGAAAAAAGTTGAATAATGAATTAAATAATGAAATAGAAAAAATAATAACTAATAATAAAGAAAGGGAAAGAAAAATAATGAAAGATCTAGAACTAAGGAAGAATATAGCCCAAAAAGATGCTGAGGAACAAATAAAGGAAATTGAGGAACAATTTTTGAAGAACGAAAAGAAGCTCTTATCTATGATTAAAGATTATGATGATGAAATTAATGTTTGTAAAAGAAAAATTGAAATTCTAAACAAAAAAATGAATCGAGAAGAAACAATTATTGATAAGAATTCTAAAATGGCTGCCGTGATATCTCAATTAAAAAAATATATAGAATTTAATGTGATGGGATTACAAGAATTTATGAAAAATCATAATGAATGGATCGATTTGAAAAATCAATACAATGAATAAAAATAGCACTATAATTTTATTTTTAAGACTAATAATTATCTCTCTATTTTGTGCATGTAACTTACGAACAAGGTTAAATATGTACTCAAAGAAAGAAATAGTAGATGTTTTATCTGAAATAGATCTAGATTTTGAAGAAAAAGAGGTAGATAATGCTGTAATGTTTATAGGACCAACAGGTGCTGGGAAAAGCACAGTCATAAATTATCTGAATAAAGTTCCCTTAAAAAAAATGTTAAAGAAACAGATAGAAACAGAAAATTATTTTTCAGATTCATCAGAAGACGACAAACAAAAAACTTATAATATAGAAAGCGAATATAAAATAGCGATAGATACAGAAAAAACAACTGAAAATAGCAAAATAGCAAAGATAGGAAACACTGTTTTTTCTGAAACGTCTAGACCTAATTTATATTACTCACAAGACTATAATTTAACTTTTTGTGATTGCCCAGGTTTTTATGATACAAGAAAGGATCTTTATTTTAGAAATACAGTATATAATAATTACTTAATTAAAAATATTAAAAATGTTAAATCTATTGTTATAGTTGTGGAATATTCTCAATTCCTTGCTGTTAGAGGGAAGCTTTTTGTATCAGGAGTATTGGATGTGTTATCGAATATTTTTACAAACTTAAACGAAAATATTGTTCAAGATTCTCAAAAAAATAATCCCTTTAACTCTATAATGCTATTGTTTACAAAAGTAGAAAAGAAGATAAAAAGAAAAGATATCTTAAACAAAATAATAGAATTTTCTAATAGCTATAAAGAACAAAAAGAAGAAAGATTCCAGACTTATAGAAAATTGTTAAATAAGATTATATCATATAAAGGAGAGAATATCGTGATAATCAGACCATTAGATAATGGTAAAACAAGGGACTCTCTAATGAAGAGACTTTTAAAATATGATAATATTGACAAAAATAAAATAGGATTTGTAGGAAGTAACGATGTGGTAAATAACTTTGAGGCACTTATTAATTCTTGGTTAGTTTACAAAAACAAAAAATCAGAGAATTTAAAAAATGCAAAAACAAAAATAAAAAATATTGAAGAAGAATTAGAATTTAATCTTAAGATCAAAGAAAAGTTAGAATCTGAGATAGATGACCTAATAACAGATTTCAACCGTATAAAAGACAGAATTACACTTCTTAAAATAGAATTATTGAACTATGAAGAAGATGAAGAAAGTTATGAAAAAGAATATAAGAGAGCATGGATGCAATTTCGAAAAAATGAGGATTATTTGAACCTTGCTAGAAGAAAGTATAACAGATTTTTTAAAGAAAAAAACTTACTAAGGGAGGAAATTCTTAAATTAGAGTCAAAGAAAAATAAAAATCAGAAAAGAATCAAGAAAGAAACTGATGAATATACTCCAAAAGAAATTGTTTTAAATTTAAGAAAAAAGGTTCAAGAAAAAAATAATAAGTTATATCCATACTTAAACAAGATTAAAATCCAACAAAAGCAAAGTAAAGAAATTGAAATAAAAATAAAAAAGACTCAAGAAGAGATTGATATGGATAAAAAGTGGGATGATAAAATAATTCAAATTTTTAAATATATTCCCATAACCCAAAGCGTTAAGAGTTTATTAGTAACAAAAAATTAAAAGTTTCAAAAAAAACCATATCCATTTTTTAATAAATCCTAAAGGGAGCGAACGCGAAGAAGGATCGGAACGAAGCTTTAGCGAGTGGAGTGACTGATGAGCTCCTTAATTTCCTAGAATGCTTGAATGAAAATTGCTGTTCTAGGCTTGAATTGACCTTTTTTAGGGTCTGTAAACGCAAGTCTGTCTAAGCGAAATAAAATTAATTTTTTATTTTTATAATAATATTAATATTAGATGTGGAATGTTGTTAACTTTTAGCAATTAAAAATTAAAATAATTAAAAGTTATCAATAATCCACAT
>JAAGZN010000239.1 GCA_024206165.1 Bacteroidota bacterium | reverse complement strand
CGGACAATTTCAACAGTGGGAAGGGATCACCAAATGTTGGTGTTCAAGTCAACTGGGGCCATGTTTGGCTGATTCTGATCTAAACTTTCCCACCTCCCAGACTATGACTACTGACTACTTTTCACTGCTACTGACTACTTTTAACTACTGCTCACTAATGTACTACTGTCTTCCGGTCACTAATGTCAAATTTCTACATTTATAACCTCACTTATACACCACTTTCTACAAGCCTTTAAATGTTAAATGGGCCGTTAAATGGGCCGATTCTGGTCTAACATTACCCACTTCCCAGACCAATTGGTGATCCCTTCCTGCTGTTGGAAATGTCCAAAAACGGTCTTGTGGTCTAACTACACATAATTTGAGTACTGGAACACATTTTACGGACAATTTCAACAGTGGGAAGGGATCACCAAATGTTGGTGTTCAAGTCAACTGGGGCCATTTTTGGCTGATTCTGATCTAAATTTTCCCACCTCCCAGACTATGACTACTGACTACTTTTCACTGCTACTGACTACTTTTAACTACTGGTCACTAATGTACTACTGTCTTCCGGTCACTAATGTCAATTTTCTACATTTATAACCTCACTTCTACACCACTTTCTATGAGCCTTTAAAATGGGCCGTCGGCCGGGGCCCGGGTGGGATCCGAGGGTGGAAAGGAGATGGTTGACTATGACTACTGACTACTTTTCACTGCTACTGACT
>JAAGZN010000238.1 GCA_024206165.1 Bacteroidota bacterium | reverse complement strand
GAATGCACCTGCCTGACTTTTGCCGCCGAAATTGCTGAATCAGCGCGGCAGAGAAGGCTAGACGCTTCGCATCATACTACTTGAAAGACGACTGGTCTCATGCTAATGGGCCGCTTTGCAGGAGGAGGGTGTGAGGTCCTGCTCCCGCCGGCCGTCTCTTTGTTGGAATATACTTATTACCATAACAGCTGCTTATTATCCGCTAGCTTCTTTTAGGTGCTGATGGGGTAAGTTGGGTCAGGACAGACTTAGCATTTCTATGACTGGGCGGCTAGGTTTCATGAGGCTGGGACTTCACGGCTCGCCTTGCAGATTGCTATTCTAGCTGCAAGATGCTTTGGTCCTACACCATGATAGTCCTGATCAGCCTCGCCAGCACGTTCCCCGCCAACATGCTAGCCGTCCGGCACGACCCCGGGCCCAATGACCTCGCCCGCACCCACGAGACCGGCCAGGACCCGGACGCTCCTGACCGCGAGGCCAGGAGTGCCCTGCCCCTGCCCGACCCCGCCGCCGCCGAAGAGGGTCACGTGTCCCGCAAGGTCCACCGCAAGGCTTTCGACGCCTTCATTGCCGACCACGACGACTACTGCCCCGACATTAGCCTTACTTACAACCGCAAGAAGCTGTACGACCTCCTCTATAGCTCGCTGCCTCACTGCATCATACTGGACTACAGTTACAAGCTCAGCCAAGACCCGGATGGTGGCTCCGATCCTCTGATGTCAAAGCCGGCCACCATGCTCCCCAGGGCCCAGATACTCATGGGCCTGTTCCAGCAGGAGCGGGAGTCCGCCCTGAGTAGCTGCTCGGCCAGCTACCACTGGAGCTACGGTTATCTCTACACCTCGGCCATCTCGGTCGGCTTCTACGTCATCGTGCGCCTGCTCGTCTGCATGTTCTCGCCCTTGCGCAAGTAAGTGGGTCTGATTGTCAGGACGCCCTCACATGCCTTGTCCTTAGGAACGTGAACGACTGGTGGAGGGCCCGACAGTTGGTGCGCACCCAGACCAACCTGGCCGGCGGGCGCGACGTCTTCGGCTCCGCGTACTCCACCCAGGTGATGGTCTTCCAATTGGCCACCACCTGATTCTGACTCGTTGCAGTTTGCTGGTCGCCAGTGATGGCAACACCGAAACACACCGTCAACTCGTCTACTCTGTACATATTTTTGCCCGACCTACGGTCGGGCCTACAGGAGCCTTTGTCACAAGTTTGCTTGCTTGGCGTCGTTGTCAACAATTAGCGAAT
>JAAGZN010000237.1 GCA_024206165.1 Bacteroidota bacterium | reverse complement strand
GGCACATTCAGTATACTGATGTGTGTCGAACTCACTACCAGGCGGGTCCATTTGATCCCAATAGAAGCCATGTCTGTCGTCGCAATCATTCGCGGACTCCAAATCCTAAGCTCCAGGAGAGGGGGATGGAAGATCATCGTGGCCGACCATGCCCCAGCCCATCTCAGCATGGCCTCTGAATCCACCATGATTGACCAAAGAGAAGGCGACGTCCCAAGTGACTTACAAGAGTTCATGAGGGACAAACAAATCCAAGAGGCAGCCGAGAGGATGGGGATGCGTTTTAAGCTTGTCTCAGCTAAGTCACACCACTCAGTCGGTCTAGCTGAAGCCGTATCCAGACGCACCAAGTTGTTGAACTACGACGTGTTCAAGGACAAGTGCACACACATCTTTGATGCCTTCAGCAGAGCAGCTACAATTGAAGAGCAAATCAACGACCGAATCATTGCAGTGTGTCCAGATGGCACGATCATCACACCCAACAGCTTTGCCTACTCTGCTGGTCTGCACTCCAACATACCAGCCAGAGACCTCATCGACCTGTCCCACAGTGGTGACCAAAAAATCCTCGCACAACTCGCTGAATCTCGGAGGAAAACCATCTCTACTGTCCGCGTCTACACCAACCACTACGTGGATCACCTTCTCACCTTTACT
>JAAGZN010000236.1 GCA_024206165.1 Bacteroidota bacterium | reverse complement strand
ATTTAATCATTTTCGTCGACCATTTTCAATCTCCACTTCCAGTAATAAGTGTCTATTAGGTCAGACAATTCCTCTGATGCAGGAGCAAGAAGTTAGGGCGACCAGAGATCGCCCTAACTTCTAGTCAACAAATAATGTTGGAACTTGGTATGATAACAGGCTTCAACGGAGTTTCTTCATGATTTTTCAACTTTAATTGCTGAGGCCCGAGTGTCTCTCACTGCAGGCCGTCAGTGCTTAGGGAGGGAGTTGAAAGAGCAGTCATCTTGTCTGTCCCCTGGGACCTGGGGCTCCGTCCACATGCCTGGAGTGGCCAGTTTGTGTGCGGGAGTGGGAGTGACTCTACAACTTTCAAACACTCTAAGAAAGCCGAGGCCTTCCAGGGGAAACCGAGGTGGAAGTGAAGTCAAGAGGAATGAAGGCCTTGGTAATCCCGACCTGTTGGTGCCAGTTTACACACTTTTCACACCCAGTAAGTGCTTCAAATAGCAAAAAATGTGATTTTATAAAGTTCGGAGGGCCATTTTGGGGTCTGTAATGGGTATTAGTAATAAAATGCTTGTGTAAGGAAGCTAAAGGATGGAATAGAGCTCTATATGCGACCGCCGATGACCCAGTGCCAATATCTGGGTGAGGCCCCAGGAGCTT
>JAAGZN010000235.1 GCA_024206165.1 Bacteroidota bacterium | reverse complement strand
TAGAGAGTGCCCCACCCCCACTGCGCATTACAATTGTCAAATAACTATATCTGTCGCTATGCAACATTTAAATGTTATAAATACTTATAAACGATTATAAATAGTTCTGAACTATTATAAAAAGCCATAATAACATGTTATAAGTGTTTAAAACGATTAAATATTCCACAGTTACAGATAGAGTCATTTCACAAAAAGGCACCCGTATATAAGAGATATATATACTAAACTTATAAAGGGTTGCCTTTTTTGTCAAATGACTTTATCTGTAACTATGCAACATTTGATCGTTATAAATACTTATAAACGATTAGAAACAGTCTTAAAATATTATAAAAACTCACAATAACTTGTTATAATAGTTGAGTACTGTTTATAATCGTTTATAAGTGTACAATAATTAGAGAGTGCCCCACCCCCCGCGAGGACTAGAGAGTGCCCCACCCCCCCTGCGCATTACAATTGTCAAACAACTATATCTGTAACTATACAACATTTAAATGTTATAAATACTTATAAACGATTATAAATAGTCCTAAACTATTGTAAAAACCCATAATAACATGTTATAAGTGGTTAAAACGATTAAATATTCCATAGTTACAGATAGAGTCATTTGACAAAAAAGGTGACCCTATATAAGAGATATATATATTAATCTTATAAAGGGTTGCCTTTTTTGTCAAATGACTTTATCTGTAACTACGCAACATTTAATCGTTATAAATACTTATAAACGATTAGAAACAGTCTTAAACTATTA
>JAAGZN010000234.1 GCA_024206165.1 Bacteroidota bacterium | reverse complement strand
GTGTGTGTTGCTCAGAAGAGGATCAGCCACTGAACCAAGCAACTACCCCAGAAACTTATAAAGCCTCCCTGATGGCCATGGAAATTTAATCCTTTTGGACCTGTTCCCAATATTTGGTGAATACAATATTTCTGAATTTCTTGCCCACCAACCAACTTAATTACCTTACACATGGATGCATCTCCACCCAGGCACACATATGATGGACCAAACAATAGACTGTCATCTCCCATCACATTTTTGAGATCAATACAACAGATAATCCAGCTAACCTTTCTACACAAAAAACAAGGAATGTGGCAAACACACAAAGGGTGCATCCACACACAATGTCAACAATAGCAGTATGATCCCTCCTACTGGAACCCCCTAAATAGTTAGAGTTCAGATTCTTCAGCTTGAGTGATATGGAATTAGTTAGAGTACATAATTACCCAACGAACCTCGGTACACAAAACGCCGCTCAATGTGCGTCAGACAACTATGCTGCTGCACTGCACTGCACTGCACTGCACTGCACTGCACTGCACTGCACTGCACTGCACTGCACCCCTGTCCCCCACTCACCCACCCCCCACTCCCTGCCCCTCCTATACTCTACAAAGTGTGCTGAGTGCTGAGTGCTCCCAAGTGCTCCCAAGTCCTCCCAAGTGTGCTGAGTGAGTGCTCTCACCCAACCGCCAATGTGTCAGCCATCAAATCAGCCATCAAATCAAAAAAAAAATTATTTGAACAGTGGCAACTGGTACTAGTACTGGCACTGGCACTGGCAGATGACTGGCATTAACACTGGCACTTGTACTAGTAGTTGCCCTCGTTCTTGCCCTCCTCATTGTCCTGGTTCTAGGTGCACTGGTTCTTGGCGCCCTGCATGAGGACCTGCAATGGACGTATTTAGAAGATGACGATCGATCTAAACATGTTGATGTGTCTCACATTGATCTGTGCACCCGACAGCTCCTTCCAGTTCTTTGGCAACTTGATCGGCCTGATCGGCGGCTTCCTGGTGCCCTGGTTGTAGTTGCCCTCGTTCTTGCCCTCCTCATTGTCCTGGTTCTTGGTGCATTGGTTCTTGGCGCCCTGCATGAGGACCTGCAATGG
>JAAGZN010000233.1 GCA_024206165.1 Bacteroidota bacterium | reverse complement strand
CAGTGGTGTAGTGGTATCATGCAAGATTCCCATTCTTGCGACCCGGGTTCGAATTTTTTCCTCCCCCCAGATAACATAATAACAGTTTTAATGTAAATCAGTGTAGAACAGCTCACTGTCAAGGGTGCCTGCGTGGCCTAATGGATAAGGCGTCGGTCTCCTAAACCGAAGATTGGGGGTTTGAGTCCCCCCGTGGGTACAATCCGCTTTTTGCTATGGTGCCAAACTGCCTTTGAAGTAATTAAATATAAGATGATGCCTATCATGTATAGGGGATGTAGCTCAGTGGTAGAGCGTTCGCTTTGCATGTGAAAGGCCCGGGGTTCAATCCCCCGCATCTCCAGTTGTTTTGCAAGCCGATGAATGCTAAAAAGCTATTAGACAGTTGAGAAAAAATGCCTCCTATGGGGATTGAACCCATGACCCCTGGTTTACGAGACCAGTGCTCTACCACTGAGCTAAAGAGGCTCCTCCAATGATATATGTCCATGTATAAAGTGATCAGGTATGCACTAATAAT
>JAAGZN010000232.1 GCA_024206165.1 Bacteroidota bacterium | reverse complement strand
GTTAGCATACGTATTTCAACAGTTCTGTCCATGGGAACAGCCTAAAACTTATTGTACCAAAGGTTTCTGATTTTTCCCAATGAAACTTAGTGAAAACTTAGCCCCGCAAAAAGAGTTCAGCTCAATTTCTTATAAAGTACGCCCTTCGCATGGAATAAAACGATTCTGTTTAATCTAAAACGTTGTTAACATACGTATTACAACAGTTTTGTCCATGGGAACAGCCTAAAACTTCTTGCATCGAGGGTTTCTTATAGTTCCCCGTGAAACTTAGTGAAAACTAGGCCCCCAATAAGAGTTCACCTCACTCTCTTATAAAGTACGCCTTTTGCATGGAATAAAACGATTCTGTTTGCTCTACAACGTTGTAAACATAAGTATTACAACAGTTCTGTCCATGGGAACAGCCTAGAACTTCTTGCATTGAGAGTTTCTTATAGTTCCCCGTTGAAACTTAGTGAAAACTAGGCCCTGCAATAAGATTTCACCTCCCTTTTTTATAAAGTACCCCTTTCGCATAGAATGACATGATTCCGTTTTCTCTAAAACGTTGTAAACATACGTATTACAACAGTTCTGTCCATGAGAACAGCCTAGAACTTCTTGCATCAAGGGTTTCTTATAGTTCCGTGTAAAACTTAGTAAAAACTAGTTCCTGCTAAAAGAGCTCACCTTCCTTTCTTATAAAGTACGTCTTTCGCATGGAATAACACGATTCCGTTTCCTCTAAAACGTTGTAAACATACGTATTACAACAGTTCTGTCCATGGGAACAGCCTAGAACTTATAACACCGAAGGTTTCTTATAGTTTCGTGTGTAACTATATGAAAAATTAGCCACGCAATGAAAATTCACCTCACT
>JAAGZN010000231.1 GCA_024206165.1 Bacteroidota bacterium | reverse complement strand
CTTATAACACCGATGGTTTTTTATAGTTCCCAATGATACTTAGTGAAAACTTAGCCCCGCAATAAGAGTTCACCTCAATTTCTTATAAAGTACGCCTTTCGCTTGGAATAAAACGATTCCGTTAGCTCTAAAACGTTGTAAACATATGTATTATAACAGTTCTGTCCATGGGAACAGCCTAGAACTTATTACACCGAGGGTTTCTTATAACTCCCATTGAAACTTAGTGAAAACTTTGCCGAACAATAAGAGTTCACCTCAATTTCTTATAAAGTACGTTATTTGCATTGGAAAAAACGATCTCATTTGCTCTAAAACGTTAGAAACAATTGTATTACAACCGTTCTGTCCATGTGAAAAACCTTAAACTTATTACACCGAGGGTTTCTTATAGTTCCCCATAATACTTAGTGAAAACTTAGCTCTGCAATAAGATTTCACCCTAATTTCTTATAAAGTATGCCTTTTGCATGGAATAGATTGATTCCGTTTGCACTGAAACGTTGTAAACATACGTATTACAACAGAAATGTCCACTGCAACAATCTAGAACTTATTACAGCGAGGGTTTTTTTTCATGTTCCTCATTAAACTTAGTGAGAAATTAGCCTTGAAAAAAGGG
>JAAGZN010000230.1 GCA_024206165.1 Bacteroidota bacterium | reverse complement strand
TATCTTTGTTTTCCTCTCATAAAGCCATCTTTTATGCAGTTTGCTTTATTGCATTTTGGACATTCTGTCTTTTTCATTACTTCTTTTTATATTTGTGAAGTACTAATTTAATTAATCTCTCTCAGATTAGCAATGCCAAATAATTATTCATTTAATCCAATTGATAAGAAAATATCAATAATAAATTTGAATATATACATAAGTATGTACATATTTGTCGGTACATAGATATATTATCTAAAAATATAAAATAATTTATTAATCAAAAATATTACAAATATGTTAACAAGATCTTCAAATAAATATTTCTTTCTAAATTTTAAAGTTGTACTTATATTAATAGCTAGTATAATTTTATTTAATAATTGTGGTAATACAAATGATACTAATAATGATAATGGTGATGATGAACTAGATTCAATTGCATCAAGTAAAAGTAGTCAAAATAATAAAACAGAAGATTTAAGATCTGGCATACAAGATAAAAATCAAAAAGAAAAACCCACTAAAAATACTAATAAAGAAGAAAAAAATAAAACGAAAAGTAAAAAATTAAAATCAGATGCTAAAAAGAATAAATTTATTATTAGAGAATTAGATGATGAAGAACAAGATGAAGAAATAGATGAAAAGGAAAATAAAACTAATAAAAAACCTCAATTTACTATTTCTGAAATTGATGAAAATGAAGATCAAGATGAAAAATCAAACATTAAAGCAAAGACAGAAACAGAAAATAAAGATGAAAATAAAAATATTAATAATTTGAATAAATTAACACCTGAGATATTAAGTCTTATGGAACAATTAGATACTAAAGAATTTAAGGAAATAATTAAACAACAACCTCATTTACAAAAAATATTGGAATGTTCTAAATTTTTAAAAAATATTATGTCCAAAAAAAATAAGAAGGTATCTAAACAAGAACAGAAAGAGATGTTAGAAAAAATGGAATTTTTAAAAAATATGGCTTCAATGATGAATTTGATTGGTGAAAAAAATCAAAAAAGCTAACTTATATTTAGAAGCCGATTATTGAATTATATATAACTTTATAATAATTACTTTATGTTAATTAATATTTTTTATTTACTACGATAAATTTTTTTAAGTAATCTTATTAAAAGCAAATTAAAATCAGATGAAACTTTAAAAATATAAAGTAAAAATAAATAATAAGGGATAAAGATTAATATTCTTAAAAAAATGTTTAAAATATCATTTTTAAAAATAGGTAATAAATTAAAAGAAAAATATGTTAATAAACCTATCAATATTACTTTAACCATTTCTATAGAAAAAGGATAGAGTTTAGTTTTAATCCAAATAAATAGAAAAATAGAAAGATTATAAATAAAAAAGGCTAAAGAAGTTGCTGCTGCTGCACCAGAAATTTTCCATATTGGAATCATAATTATATTAAGGGAAATAGCAGAAAAAGCTAATAAAATCAATGAAATGATATTAAACCAATAATATTTAGACATTAGCATAATATCATTACCTATACTCATAGATGAATCAATAAGTTTTGTCATTGATAAAAAGAATATTACTACTTTTCCAGATTCTCTTATTTCTTTATTTGGAATAAGATTAAAGATAAAATCAATATTTATGAAAATTAATACAAATAAAAACATTCCAGCTATCAATTGATTTAAAGACATCTTTTTGTAAATAGTCTTAATCAGATCCCATTCTTGATTATTAATATGATTAGATATTAAAGGCATAGTCAATTGTTTTAAAGCTTTTCTAGGTATTTCAACAAGTTTTGGGATAGAGACAACAATAGCATAAATTCCATTAAATTTTAATCCTATAATTGAAGAAATCATTATAGCATCAATCTTGGTTACAATAGAAAATCCATTTAAACCGACCATGGTACAGAAATTATAGAAAATAAACTTTCTAAAGAAAGAAGATAGTTTTAAAGAAGAAAAATTTAATGAAACTTTCATTTCTCCAATATATAATAAGTGAAAAAACATTATTAAGAAACAAGAGAAGTAAATAAGAAAAATAGAAAACATTAAAGTATCAAAATCGATAATTTTAAAATAATATAATGAACCCGATACCGAAATAGAAAAGAAAACAAGGACATTCTGAATAAATGTTGGAATAGTAGATCGCAATAAAGACTTATACCATGCTTTTAAAACCATCATTAGTAATAAAAAAAAGGCTATCCCTAAAATTAAATAAAAATGATCAATAACTTGAGAAGCCCTTTTTTTGAAAAGATTAGCAAATTTATTATTAAAAAGAATTGCTAATACTGTAAAAATAGAAAATATAGCCAATGTAAATGTTAAAATAAAACCTAAAAAAGATTTTCTATGTTGTTGAAATCTAGGCAAATATTTAATTATGCCTTGAGGAATGCCTAATTGAGTTAAATAAGCAATTAAATAAGCTGAACTCGTAACAGCTTGATAAAGACCTATTTGTTCTGAATTTAAAATCAAAGGAAATAACCATAATAAATTAAAAGCTTCAATTGTTGCTCTTAAATAATAAAATATAGCATTTGCAGTACTTTGTTTTAAAATTGAAATTTTATTCATTATTTGAAATTGTATTTAATTTTTAACAGTTGATTGAGATTGAATTAATTTAGTAAAAATTTGTTTTTTTATATATAAAATCAAGATTAAAATTTAAGTTAATAATTATAAATTGTTATATTATTAATTATAATTATATTATCTATTTAATTTATGAAAAATAAAATATTTAGTTTTCTGCCTTTGTTTATTTTTATTGTAATTATACTTATAATTATATTTTCTAATAATAAATGTAATCAAGGTAATGATGATTTGTATCCAAATGTAAAAAGTAATGAAAGCGATTTTGGAAATGAACTATATCGTGAATATGAAGATTCAAATAAAACTCAACATAGAAGTTTTATAGGATTTATGAAAAAAAATAAAGGGATTGCAATGGTTTTATTTTATAAAGACAATTGCCCTTTTTGTGATAAATTTGAATCTAATTTTGAAATGTTAGCAAAAGAATTTAAAAATAAAGTAACTTTTGCAAGAATTAATTTATCACATGATGAAAATTCATTTTTGGCTGATGATGATCAATTGGATATTGATTATGTACCTTCTATTTCAATTTATAAAAATAATGAAAGAGTAAAAATATTTGAAAATAATCCACAACAAAGAGAGCTTTCTTATTTAAGAGATGAATTAAATAAATATCTTTAAAGAAAATTTATGTTTAAAAAAGATAATTCAAGATTCTTATTTTTTAAAATATTAATAATTAGTATTTTGACATCATGTAATGGTTGTGATGCTGATGATAATAAAAATGAAAATAAAATTTTATTTGATGAAAATGATAGAAATATACTTAATTACGAAATTCCTGAACAAAAAGAAAATAGTATTAAGAATAAAATAATGAATCAAAAAGGAATATTTATTCTATTATTATATAGAAATGGATGTCCATTTTGTAAATCTTATGTTCCTATTTTTGAACAACTTTCATCATTTTATGAAGAAGATGACAATGTCATGTTTGGAAGAGTGCAGTTTAGTGATTTTCAAACAACAAAACATTATCAGAAAAAACTATTTAAAGAACTTTATGGACAAGAAATTAGCACTTTTCCTTGTATAATTATTATTAAGGATGGTGAAATTATTAGAGCGTTTCAAGGTGATAAAAATGAAAGAAGTATCTCTAATTTACAGAACGTAATTGAATCTATTAGATAATTCTATCACAAACTATTTGTTTTTAAAATTTAAAATTTTATTTTAGCTGAAATTTAAGTTATTATATGTACTATGATTTTAAATAAACTTACTTTTTTATGTCTTGGTTTTGCTTCTATAATATTATTTAGATGTAACCAAATTTCTAATAATTATGGTATGCAAAATACCACAAACAATTTAGAAGAAAAGAAAAATGATGAAATACAGCTAATAGATAACCAAAATTTAAATACAAATACTTTAAATTTTCCAACTCCTTATAACTATAATGAAAATCTTTTTGATTTACTTTTGAACTCAATACATAGGAGGCGCTGCAAAAGTCTGGCCTACCTATAAAAAGTTATAAAAAAGGTTTCCTCTCATGAAGTATCTTTTTTAAAATCCATTTTTTAAATTAACGATTCCTGTTATTATTGCCATTTTTATTGCATAGCTCGGTT
>JAAGZN010000229.1 GCA_024206165.1 Bacteroidota bacterium | reverse complement strand
TATCTTTGTTTTCCTCTCATAAAGCCATCTTTTATGCAGTTTGCTTTATTGCATTTTGGACATTCTGTCTTTTTCATTACTTCTTTTTATATTTGTGAAGTACTAATTTAATTAATCTCTCTCAGATTAGCAATGCCAAATTTTTTATTAAATTGCGGAAAGCTGACTTAAAGTTAATTGACTTATAGTGTGTCTTCAAATAATATTTCATTATAAGCCTTAAATCATGGAAAAATTCATATTAGTTTCTGCTCTAATTTTAGTATTAATGTGTGGTTGTAGTCCACAAAAAGCCCCTAGCACGCAAAATCAAAATCTTGAATCACAGAATTACAATTCGGAAAATGATGATGAAATAACTGCTGCAGATGAAGAAAAAAATGGCAATACAAGTACCAATAAAAACTCAAATACAAATACAAATACAAACACCAACACAAATACAAATACAAATACAAATACAACAGATGGAAATAACCCAGTGATAACTACTGAATTACCTGACTCAAAAATTGACAAAAACGGCTATCTTGCAAAGCTTGATGAAAAAGCCAAGGCTGCTTTAGATGCTAACTCTTATAAAACCTTTCATCAAGATTTAATTAGTAAAACAAATAATGAAATGCAACAGCTTAATGAGGATAATGAACAAAAAATCAATGAAGTAAAGGAAGAATTAAAGAACCTATCAAGTAGCGATGATAATGATAATAATGATATAAAAGGCAAATTAAATGCAATAGAAAATGAAATCCAAAATTTAACCAATAATGAAAACAATTATATAAATAATAACACGATTGAAGATCAATTAAATTCAAATTACAAAAAAGCATATTCTGAAATTAAAGATTTGCTAGATATACAAAATCAAATTAAACATAATAAGCATATATAAAAAATGTATACCAACTTTCTTAAAGGAGATAATAATTATATTTCTGAATTATCATCAAAATCTGATGAAGAATTTAAGGCAGCCATTGAAAAGATGAGTTATGATGATTTAGAAAGTTTAACAGATCAGTTTGGACATGAAAAAACTAAATTAATCTTAGATGAACTAAGGATCTGTAATTTAATAACCTAAATGATTGGCTATGCAGAATTTTCAATGGTATAATTCCATTCAGGATGAAATTTGTCGCCATTAATGTTTATAGCATCCATATCCTTTTTCGTAACTTCTATCCCTTTTTCGTA
>JAAGZN010000228.1 GCA_024206165.1 Bacteroidota bacterium | reverse complement strand
CATCTTACGATTCTAGTGATTGTCGTGGTTAATATGTTTGCTCGGCAAAAACAAGTTTGTTTTAAAGACCCCCAAAAGTGGTTTGGCACGTTGGGCCCATATTACAGTGCTTGGTGAACTGGTTTTGAAAAACCAACCCTTAAATTATGTTCATAAACAACATTTTGAGATATTTGCAATTGAATGCAAGATTAGAATGAAATAAGGCCTAGTGTGGTTACTTTCCGTGGGGGGCGTCCAGGCCTCGACCAATGAGAGGGCAAGTTGGTTGGAAAGTGGACTCTCATTGGTCGAGGCCTGGACGCCCCCCACGGAAAGTAACCGGACGCCCCCCACGGAAAGTAACCGGACTAGGCCTTATTTCATTCCATTCTTGCATTAAATTGCAAATATCTCGAAATGTTGTTTTATGAATATAACTTAGGGTTTGGGTTTTCAGAATCAGTGCAGCGAGCACTGTAACATGGGCCCAACATGCCAAACCACTTTTGGGGGTCTTTAAGTAAAATTAAGGAAATTATTAAAAATTAAGGAAAATTAAGGAAGTCAATTAAGGAAATTAAGGTAATTAAGGAAAATTCAGGTAATTAATGAAATTAAGGAAATTAAGGAAAATTCCGGTAATTAAGGAAAT
>JAAGZN010000227.1 GCA_024206165.1 Bacteroidota bacterium | reverse complement strand
CCTCCTGGCCGCCGCCTCCTTGGCCCCCTCCCCTAGGTGCCCCATCCGGGAGACCAGACAGGCGGCTTGGCACCGGACGAAGAGACAGGAGAAAAATCTCCTGTGCTGGCCGAGCACCTGGCCGGTCCAGGTCAGTGCTGGCCTCCCCAAAGGCGCCCACCACGATCTGCAGCAGCTCGCCCAGGGACTCCAGCCTGGCCTGGCAGGGCCTAGTCCTGGCCCCGGTCTCTAATTGTATTAGAGTCCGGTCCAGCAGTATTTCTGGGCTGGGGACTAAAACTTTAGACAATGATTTCTCCTCTTTAGAAAGGTGTAACAGTGTTTAGCAAAAGCTGATAGCCCAGCCACGGATCTGTAGAAGCCAGAAGTAGGTCAGAAATAAACTGTTTGTCAAATAAATCCCAACTTTTAAATGATTTCTGGTCGTCCCGCAGTCTGCGGACCGAATTCCGCGTACTTAACCGAAAAACGCGCATTGCTGGAAAACGCGGCGGCGGCGGCAGTCTGGCCAGGAGTGAAATCAGGACTTTCAGACCAGCTGTTTGATAAGGGGATGTCTGGTCCGGCAGTCCACATCTCTAGGACCGATAGCTCCGCCTTCAACTTCCTCGGCAGCAAGAGAAGGGGACAGACTTGTGACAAAGCCTTGTATTGCCTTTGAGCTTTGAGCTTTGAGCAGCTGGTACTGCCCGACCAGTTTCCTTTAACCTTTAACCATTTAGTTAGGACTTAGCAGTTAGCAGTTAGCAGTTCGGCAGGCCGGGAAAGGTCTCCCTGGCCTGGGCCCACTCCCTCTGCAGGCACATCTCGAGACCACGTCTGAAATAAGCGGTCTAATGTACAGTGCAGCGTCGCCCCAAACTTTGGGGCCCACAGCCAGCCAGCCGGCCTCCGCCGCGAATATCGGTCCGCCAAATTCGGTCCGCGAAATGCGGTAATGCGCGAACTGCGGTTCGCGAATCGCGGGACGAACTTAGATCTCACTTTTAACAGGGAAGTTATTTCAGAAGTGAGATTTTCTCAACTCCTGCCTCTTCCTAAGACCATAGGTCGGGCCCTCGTGTATTCGGCAGCTCTTCAGTCCAAATAAAATGTGGAGAAAATCAGGGTGGAAGTTGGAGACCCCAGCCTGGGGGCCTTGCTGGATGCAACCCTTCTCCAGGACGACCCAATATCAGAGACTGGAGATGGGTTGCTATTGCGACTACAGGCGGCCCAGCTGGAGGCGGGTAGGCGGGAGCAGGGCGATGCGCTGCTCGCCTCCCTCTCCGGGACGCTGGCGGCGCGGCTGGACAAGGCGGTGGCCGGGGAGCTGAAGCGCAGCCTGCCCGGCTTGGTGGGCCGCGCCCTG
>JAAGZN010000226.1 GCA_024206165.1 Bacteroidota bacterium | reverse complement strand
TGCTCCTCCGCCGCCTCCTGCCCTGCGGCGTGGCCGAGGTGTTCTACCTCGACTTTGGCACGGCGAGCCAGGTGGCGGCGACAGAGGCAAATATCAATGACTGACTTTCGCTTTCTGCCGCCGAGCGATCTGGGCCTAATCCAGCCCTGCCGCCGAGGTGTATTCCATATTTCGGGATCCTGCCGCCAGTGCAGTGCAGTGCAGTGGTGCCCAGTCTGCCTGGCGCTGCAGGGCAAGAGGGTGCGCCTGTCCTGCGTCCACGTGCTGCTGTCCTGCTCCGGGGTCCAGGCCATCAGGGACAAGACCGGCATTACAGCATCCAGTTTATAAACTGTTCAAAAGAGGTCAATTTGCTTCGGAGTATTAGCAGGTCTTCCCTTTCTTGAGCCTTCGGGGTGTGGCCCCCCACCCCTCGGGTCCACGGCCTTTCTATTGTAACTCTATCGGCCATTTACACCTTTTCTTCCCATGTAATTGACTGGTGCGCTCTGGAGTTAGAGGAAATGCTCTAATGAATTGACCACAGTGGAGGCCATTGCTATAGGCTTTGGGTGAATCTGTTGGGCCATTACAGCATTTCTAGAAGTCCCTTGAGGAATGACCCATAGTACAATCCAATCCAATCCAGCCACAGGCCGCCAGGGTCGGGCCCGCCTGCCTACCGCCGCCTGCTTGCCTGCCTGCCTGCCTGCCTGCCTGCCGCCGCTGCTGCCTGCTGCCTGCCGCCTGCCGCCGGCGGCAGAAAGTTCTACTGTTGCCGCCGGGGGCATCCCGGGCACAAGATAGAGATATTTACGTCTGGTCAGGTCGGTCGGTCAGGCCCTCAGATGGCTCAGGCCCTCAGGTGGCTCAGGCCCTCTGGTGGCTCAGGCCCTCCGGTGGCTCAGGCCCTCAGGTGCCTTAGGTCCTCAGGTGCCTCAAGCCACCAGGTACATCAGGCCCTCAGGTGCCTCAAGCCTTTAGGTGGGACAGACCCACAGGCCCACAGGTGGATCAGGCCCTCAGGTGGATCAGACCCTCGCCCTCAGGTGTATCAGGCCCTCAGGTGACTCAGGCCCTCAAGTGGCTCAGGTCCTCAGGTCCTCAGGCCCTCAGGCCCTCAGGTGCCACAGGTCCTCAGGTGGCTCAGGTCCTCAGGTCATCAGGCTGCTAGCGCATCGATGTGGTCTGGCTTTCAGACTTGTTTTCTTTAGATATACAACGTAGGCGGGTCGCCCTAAATTTGGGATGCAAAGTGTCCAAAAAGTGCCCGCCGAGAAGCACCTTATTCTACATGCCATGGTAACAATATTCACCACAGGAATGGTCTGGTCTGTGGAATGGTCTGTGGAATGGCCTGGCACACGGACAGGCCAAAGTATAGACCAGTCCCCGCCCTCTGGCAAAATCAGACAGCAATATTGATTTTTGAGCTATTGTCATGGTGGCTAAATTGGCGTAACCCATGCCACAGAGGGGCAGCAGGGTGGAGTCGGGGCAGGCGTACACCAGCTGACAGTGGAAGTTCTGGAGGACCTCCAGGTTCTTCAGGGCCTGCCCGGTCATGCCGACCCAACTGCAGCAGTTGGCCAGCAGGGAGGAGAGGATGTAGAAGGCGCCCTCCATGACGCCCAGTTCGATGTCCAGCTAGCTGGCAAGGGCCGCGTCTTGTTATTATTAAATTGGAACCAGTTCCTTTAGGCCTCCATCGGGACACTGGCGGTGTGGAGACTGTCCATGACTCCCCGGAGACTCTCAGAGACGGGCTTGATGTCCACCAGATGAATGATGGTGCCGCTGCCAGTGGAGATGCTTGTCGCAGAAGTGAAGCCTCGTCTTGCAGGCCTCTTGGCTGACTCTGAAATGGTCTCGATTATAAAAAGTAGATGCTGCGTGTTACAGCACGACAATATTCATATCACTGGACTGTTATTTTTGACCAAGTCACCACTGGTGACTCACCAGGGTCATTTCAAATTCATTAGTCCCACCCAATGCACTCCGGAGGAAAGGGTCGCTTATCTGTGGATTTTGTGGCCAATCTCTCCGGGAATCTCCAGATCATCATTAGATAGTTGTATTCAAGGCTCCGGGTGAAGGCACTGTAGTGGGGTGTTGGTCTGTACTGCCAACCAGACCTTGGGCAACGATTCCTCTCCCTTCTACTTTGGAACTTCAAGGTGCCTGGCGGCAGACACAGCCTTCACTTCAGTGTACTGATTCTTTGACCAGAAAAGGTGAGTTTGCCGCAACATTTTGCTTTCTATCGTCTTGACATCGGCCGCGGCCCGACCCGCACGTGTGAAAAAAATCCGAGAAATGGACCAGCCCGCCGGGCGGCGGCCGCCGGCAGACCCGCACGGCCGA
>JAAGZN010000225.1 GCA_024206165.1 Bacteroidota bacterium | reverse complement strand
TACGCTGTATGAAATACAGCAAGCTAAAGACAATGCAGCAGTAACATTTCAACATTTGTACCACTAAAAAGACTGACCATACACATAAAGTTTAAAGACTGACCATACATATAAAGAACTGTATCAGAACTAAGCCTGATTTACGAAGCCACTGTGAGTAATACTGTCGACGAAGAGAAGAAACGATACATTGGTCTCACTGAAGGTACTTTTAAGGCTCGTTTTTCGAATCACTGCAAAGATTTTAAGCAAGATAGATATAGGAAAAGCACTGAGTTGTCGAAGTATGTTTGGATGTTGAAGGATGAAGGAAAAAACCCGAAAATAACCTGGAGAATAGTCAAGAAAGTAAATAGCAAACCTAGAAGCCACTACTGTAAATTGTGTTTAACCGAGAAGTTCTACATTAATCGATCTATAGGGGACACAGACTTGTTAAACACAAGATCTGAATTTATTAGCAAATGTAGGCATCAAAACAAGCTTGTAATAGGGAATAAGGAGATCAATTGATATTTTAGAACGATCGTTGCGAAGAATTGTTCGATGAATCCAATTTCGATTGGATGCTTCGCACAGTTGTTCGTTGCGATCGTTATCTTTATTGCTATCGTATATTGTTATTCTTGTACACCTGATGATTGTGAAAACATGAAACTCAGAGTTGTGTGAAATAGTCTTTCTTTCTTCTTAGTTCTGATACTATTTTTCTTTTACATAATTTAATCGTGCATTTCCAAATTTTA
>JAAGZN010000224.1 GCA_024206165.1 Bacteroidota bacterium | reverse complement strand
GAAAATAGAGGACTGAAGATAAAAAACTGGAAATAGAAGACTAAAGATAGAAATTTGAAGATACAAGTCTGGATACAAAGACTGAAGAAAGAAGAATGGAAAAAAAGACTGAAGATGAAAGACTGAATTTGAAAGACTGAAGATAGAAGTCTAGATACAAAGACTGAAGATAGAAGACTGAAAATAAAAGACTGAAGATAGAAGACTGGAAAAAAGACTGAAGATGAAAGACTGAAGATGAAAGACTGAAGATGAAAGACTGAAGAAAGAAGACTTGAAAAAAAGACTGAAGATGAATGACTGAAGATGAAAGACTGAAGAGAGAAGACTGGATGCAAAGACTGAAGATAGAAGACTGAAGATGAAAGACTGGATACAAAGACTGAAGATAGAAGACTGAAGATGAAAGACTGGATGCAAAGAATGAAGATAGAAGACTTGATACAAAGACTGAAGATAGAAGATTGGTTAGAAAGACTGAAGATAGAAGATTGGATGCAAAGACTGAAGATAGAAGATTGGATACAAAGACTGAAGATAGAAGACTGGATATAAAGACTGAAGATAGAAGACTGGATACAAAGACTGAAGATAGAAGATTGGATACAAAGACTGAAGATAGAAGACTGGATATATAGACTGAAGATAAAAGACTGGATACAAAGACTGAAGATAG
>JAAGZN010000223.1 GCA_024206165.1 Bacteroidota bacterium | reverse complement strand
CTTTACTATCCCCTGAGTGTATCAGGCAAGGATTATACCTTGACCCCATGGCTCATGCTCTCTACGACCCCCGGATTAATCTCCCCGGAGTGAATTTTAGCCAGCCGGAGCCTAAAAAAAGTGCATTTTTTCAGACTTTGGCAGTGATTTGCGCAAAATCCGCGCATTTTCGCGAATGGTTTGTTCTCTAGAGGTGGCTGTGAAATTAAAAGTACTCCAATTAACCTTTTCTGAGCTAGCTTGGCTCGGGTTAGCTCCTCAAGATACAGGATAGTGACTTTTGAGAGCCCCCAAAAAAATGTGTAAAAAAATAGTTGGCCCGAATCCTGCTGGCTCATGGAACATACACATCTTATGAAGCCCTCCAACGAAAAGCAGCTCCATAGTATTCATATGTGCAGAGAAAATAAATTTCAAGCAAAATTTATCCGAAGGGGAGTGACCTCCGTTATGTGCATTGCAGTGCAGTGCACTCTAAGGGATTTCTCAATTCCTCGGGCCTTTTGTCGACAATATTACAATGTCAACAAGTTTATTGCTAGATTACACACATCATGTTTTAGCTGCCCACGTGTGCAGTGCAGTGCAGTGCAGTGCAGGG
>JAAGZN010000222.1 GCA_024206165.1 Bacteroidota bacterium | reverse complement strand
GGTGGTGTTGGTGGTGTTGGTGGTGGTGGCGGTGGCGGTGGTGGTGCTAGTGGTGGTGGTGGTCGTGGCGGTGGTGGTGGCAGTGGTGGTGGTGGTGTCAGTATAACTGGAACACCAATTTGAACCTGTGAACCATCACATATGCCTAGGGACCAGTGACCGCAACACCACTTGTATCCTATGAAGTCAGGGGTGTGTCTGTGGCTGTCAGACTGACTTACAGGCTGCGTGAACCGTTCTAACAAAGTGTGTGCCGTCTGTGTAAGGTAGACATTCAGGAAAAGTCCCCGCACGGCCAAAAGTGTCTACACGACCATCTGATCTCGAACGATTAACCTTCTTTAAGAGGTGCTCTATCAGTGATGACACGAGCTGACTGAGACCTTTAAGAGATGTTGAGAGTAATCATTCGTGACAGTACGGCACACTCATTGGTGTGTTGACAATGCTTGGCCAGGCCTGGTTAAGCTCTGTCTCTCCGTCCGGGTGTAGATTGATATTTATCTCTTTTCTTGCCCCATGCCACCCAGTGGTAGAATGGGACCCCAATAGGGGTCGCATGCTACCACTGGGTGGCATGGGACCCCGATAGGCGTCCGGCCTGAACCTGGGGTCCCTGGTGGCTGTACCCGGTACTGTTAATAGAAAAGAGGCCTCCGGCCTAACCCCTACCAGCTAAAGCTGGGGGGAGGCCGGAGGCCCTTAAGTCCAAAAGTCAGCTGGACTTAGGGGGCCGAGAGGCCGGAGGCCGCTAGGCCGGAGGACTATCGGCCCCCGCACACCCGAGCCGAGAACCGAGCGAGCCAGCGGCCGGGGGCCGCAGGCCCACGGCCGGTGGCTCGCGAGGAAGTTAGCCGAGCGAGCCAGCGGCCGGGGGCCGAAGGCCCACGGCCGGTGGCTCGCGAGGAAGTTAGCCGACGGAGCAGGCTGGGGGCCGTAGGCCCCCAGCCTGCGGAGGAGGAAGTTAATAGCGCCCCGAGTGAGGAAGGCCTGGTTATCGTGGAGGTGGTTTGGTCCGTGAGGGGCCGTTAAGCCCGAAGGGCACATCGGCCCACCGCCGAAGGTTATCGTTGTGGTGGTTCACATGTCCAAGGTGCTGTTCCAGTGCCCTTGGGCCTGTTAGCCTGTTAATGCCTCTGGGTGGAGTTACCTTAGGTGTTAGTGCCACTTGTGTGGAGATGGATATGTTGTTGATCAGTCGCGCAAGGCGACACTGAGGCGCCGCTGAAGTCGGTTCGTGTCTGGTCAGTATTGGCTCTGATGTTTTGACCTTCGATAGTCGGCTCTTCCTATCATTCAGAAGCAGAATTCTGATAGTGTCGGATTGT
>JAAGZN010000221.1 GCA_024206165.1 Bacteroidota bacterium | reverse complement strand
CGCAAATGCATGACCCAATTTGCTGCAATGCTAGGTGAGGCGATTTATCATGACCCTTCACTCCTCCAGTTTAAACTTCGTTTGATTTTAGTGAAATTATAAGTAAGATATCTAACCTTAGCCAACACGATCAAGGCGAGAACGATAACAATCTTCATGTTGATGATTCACCTGTAAGAGCGACAATGAAATACTACTGAAATCATTCATAATGAACTATAATAGCAGTATAAAGCAGAATTAACAAACTTTAATACGCATACATGCCCTTCTGTGACTCTAATTTTCATGGTTACGCACGCAACAGACAGTATTCCATAGTTGCTTAATACACTCTTTTTTTATAAGAACAATTTCATAAGAACAGGAGCCTCAGATTTTGCCAAATCCTAAGAACAATTTAAGAACAAACCGAGGCTGACCATTTCAAGGTCAATATAAGAATTATACGAAATAACCACGAGACTGACAAATAATTACAAAACAAGCAAATTGACAGCACACAGATATATCAGATAGTCAAGAGAGTCCATATTTGAACCAATTAACACAACTGATAGCGAAAACAGGCTTGCAAATCATTTTAAAATAAGAACAATATAAGAAAATTTCAGCCTGAAAATACAGGAATATTTAAGAGCAGCCAGCTTCAAATCAAATTTACTG
>JAAGZN010000220.1 GCA_024206165.1 Bacteroidota bacterium | reverse complement strand
TTGCCTCTGAGACAGGAGTTATTGCCTCTGAGAGAGGAGTTGTTGCCTCAGGACAGACTGGAGATGGTGAGATGGCGAAGTGGAGCAGCGTACTGAGGCTTGGCATTTTTTCACTTGGACACCTGCACCCCATACTTTAGTTTTGTTTGACCCCATTTGATGCACACATATGAGACAGTCCACCGGAAGACCACTGAAACTAACCCAGACGAACTCCGATTCTGAAATCTTTAGGGTAGCCTTCAAAAGGCCAAACAAAAAGTGTTTTGTATCCGTATGGTATAGACAATACCAAAACATGCAAAAAATATCATGCATTACTATTATGCACTATGCACAGTGCATTATAATGCATAAATGCAGTGTCTCTAAATGACAATTTGCCTGTCTGATTTAGCCTAATCCTTGTCACATTAATCAATAAGTATTTAAAATACTTATCCGAAACACCTGACATGAATAGCCTCGGTCTGGACACATGTTCCGGGCCCAGGCTATTCATTTCAGGAGATTCGGATAAGTATTTAAAATACTTATTGATTAATGTGACAAAGCTTATTTTTGTCAACATCTTCAGATTTTTTAAATTTTCTTTACAAACAGGCAGTTTACTCGATAATTACTTAACTTTGTCTGTAATCTAAAGGGCCTACCTTGTTCGTCTGTTTCAGACGGTCATTTTAGTAGTCTGCAGAAAAATAATTTCGCCCAAATTATGTCTGTAAAATGGGAAATACTAAAATTTACCCATTTTCTTGAATTTTGATTTAACATGCATGTTCAAAGTTCAATAAGTAATAAGTATTTTAAATACTTATCCATATCGCCTGAAACGACCAGCCTAAGCTCAAAACATGTGTCCGTGCTCAGGCTATTCTGTTCAGATAATTCGGATAAGTATTTAAAATACTTTTATTCATGACAACTTCAAACTTTCAAATCCATTTAACCTTGAAATCAGCAATTTTGGCATGTTTTCTGAAGGAAATGTCTACTTGTCAAAATTTTGACCGACATTTCATATTTTTTGACTAGATCATCTGAAAGGTGTGTATCAGACGGTCATTTTGGCACCCTGGTTAGGGGGGTAGGCTTCATGACAAGGACCCTAGATTTTCGCCAACATGCTGGGTTTACTTCAAGGGTCTTCCGGTGGACTGTCTCCTAACTATCTGAAATTCTATAGTGCTCAACCATAATCGATGCTTCAATGAAACTGAAACTGAAATCGAAACTAAAACTGAAACTGAAATTGAAACTGAAACTGAAACTGAAATTGAAATTGAAATTGGATTTGAAATTGGATTTGAAATTGAATATTGAGTTGACATTGACATTGACATTGACATTTTCAACATTGTTGACATTGACATTGTTGACATTGTTGACTTTGCCATTGTTGACATTGTTAACATTGTTGACATTGTTGACATTGAAATTGTTGACATTGTTGACATTGACATTCTTGCCATTGTTGCCATTGTTGACATTGACATTGTCAAAATTGCACATTTTTGTCAAAATTGTGAATTTTTGTCAAAATTGTGAATTTTGTCAAAATTGTGATTTTTTGTCAAAATTGTGAATTTTTGTC
>JAAGZN010000219.1 GCA_024206165.1 Bacteroidota bacterium | reverse complement strand
TATTAAGAAAAAAACAAAGAAGGGATATAACGCTCAAACAAAGTGCCTAAAAAAATCTTTTAAAAATTATGTTATTATTATGCCCAAAAACGAAGTATTTAATGATATATTATAATATATTATAAAAAAAACACAATTGGTATCTGTCACTAATAAAATAGGTTGAGATAAAATAAGAAAACCTATTTTGATAATAAAAATTTGATGCTAAAATACAGAAATTTAGGTGTTTTCTATCTGACACTATATAAAGAGTTATCAAAAAAATCTTTAAATTTTAAAAATATTTATAAATCTGGAAGAACACATCTACAAGACGCTCTGCCTATCACTCTTGGACAAGAGTTTGGAGGTTATGCTAATATGATTTTAGAAAATATAAATCGCTTAAATTTTAGCATTGAGGATATTAAAGAAATTCCTATCGGAGGAACTGGCGTTGGTACTGGCTTAAATACTTCTAAAAAATATAGAGCCTTAGTTATTAAGGAAATTAATAAAATAACAAAATTAAAATTTAAAAAATGCCAAAATAATTTTTCATCAATACAAAACTTAGATTCAATATCAGCATTAAGTGGAACATTAAAAAATCTTTCTAATGGGTTAATAAAACTTGCTAATGATTTAAGATTATTAAGCTCTGGACCAAATACAGGAATTGCTGAAATAAAATTGCCTGAACTACAACCTGGCTCTTCAATAATGCCTGGTAAAGTAAATCCTGTCATGGCAGAAATGCTTAATATGATATGCTTTCAGATTAATGGAAATGACCTAACTATTAGTCATGCAATACAAGCAAGTCAATTAGAATTAAATGTCATGATGCCTGTTATTGCTTATAATATAATTAATTCTCTTACTATATTATCAAATGGGATAAAGGCATTTACTGAAAAATGTATAAAAGGCATTACTGCTAATAAAATCAAATGTGAACAGCATCTTGCAAAAAATCCAATTATTGGGACAGCCTTAACTCCTTATTTGGGATATCAAAAAATATCTGAACTAATCAAACAAGCTTATTCTGAAAATAAATCTATAAAAGAAATTATTTTAAGTCTTAAATTGATTGATAAGAAAAAATTAGATCAAATTATAGATTATAAAAAATTAATAGAGCCAAATAAAAATTAAAATGTTTTAATGTTTTTATAATTTTAATATATGTTTTGACTTTATTTTAAAAATAGAGGAAATAAAAATAATAAACTTAATGCACTTATTATGGAAACTGCTAACATAAGAATCCTAGCAATAATTTGATGATAAGGCTCAATAAATAATTTAATAAACCAAAAAATTGGGATTTCTAAAGAGACTATCATTGATTCAATTGCTGCCGTTTCTAAAGTTTTTTTAGTTTTTGTTTGAAAGATTAAACATAGTATCATCCAAGATGCTAATGGTAAAAAAAATAAAGGAAAATCATAAATACTTGTTTTAACTTCTTTTAAAGGGGTAATTTTAAAAATATGTATTAAATGACCAAAAACAAAATATGACAAAAATAATAGCAAGATACTTACTATAGTATAAACTGTCATTATTGTTATTAATAAATAAATTAATGATGAATTCATAGTAATTATTCGATTGACAAAACTTTAAAATAATCAAATTAATATGTTTAATCAAATAAAAAAATATTATTCATTGCTTATCTAATTCCCTACAAATAATAATTTGACATTTGAAATAAATATTATATATAATTTAAAAAAAAAATAATTAATTTCAATTTTTTAAAAAAATATATTCTTCAAATAAATCTCAAATATTATTAAATAGCTCAAATTTGAAATTATTTTTTAAAGTCTATGACACATTTTTTACCATTACCATACTAAAGTAGCTTATTGGCCTTTTGCTGTATTTGCTTGAAGAGAAGTAATAATATTTATCAGATTTATATCCCAACCTATTACATATTTTAGAAAATAAATATATTCCTTTATTACTAGTCATAATATTTTGTTTTATTTTATTTTCTACTTTTAAATTATTGAGAGATAATTTAATATTTTTGATAGTTGAATAGTCAAATTCTTTTTTTGTATTACCAAGAGGACATTTTTCACTATAATCTAAACCGCAATGCATTAAATCATTATTGGCAATTAATAAAGTTTTGGGATTTTTATTCAAATATTCAGTTAATTGATTTTCTAATTTTATATCATATTTACCAATTATTAGCGGAATAAGTTTAATTTTTTTATTTAAACTTATTAAAAAAGGAAGTACAGCTTGCCATGAATTTTCTTTATTAAAAACTTCTATACCTTTATTTAATGTCTGGATTGTTGATTTATCTAAATTAGTTAATTTATGATCTTTATTTTCATTAAAAGAAGAAATTAATAATTTGCCATCTTTACTTTTAAAAACTTTTAATTCTCCATATTTATTATAATTTAAAGACACATTAGATAAAGATGATGGCAATTCCCAGTTTTTTTTATTTTTATAACTAATAGATAGTAAAATAACAGTTTTATAATTGTTCCAATTTATTTTGCTGAATACTTTATCTATTATTTTGCCACAATTATATAAACCAGAATTTGGTATTATTATTGCAAAAATATTATCATTTGGATTTATGATGTTTATTTTAGGTGAATATTTATACCAATCTTTATTTTTTAATTTTAAATTAGTTTCTATATAATCAACCTTTTTTTCTCTTAAACTATAAAAATTAATATTTTTTTGATGTTTGTCTCCTAAAAAATCTTCCAAAGAGCTTTCAAAATCTTTATTTACTTTATTTTCTAATATAAAAAATAAGAGAGTAAATAAGAAAATAAAACAAATATCAACCTTTCTTCTATAATAATAATTCATAATATATGCATATATCTATAAAAGATATATAAACCTAAAGTGTGTAATATAATTATAATATATAAAATTATTACTATTAAATTTAAGATTTACAATAAATAATAATAAAAAAGATTTAAAAATCTATATAATTCTTTAATTATTAGATTTCATAGTATATTGCTAAAATTATTTTAAGTCTCAATATATGATTACAAAAATAGAAAATAGTAATATTACCAAAACATATGGAGGTTCTTTATATGGAATAAATGCAAGCTTGATTAATATTGAAGTAAATATTATTCAGGGAACTAAGTTTTTTATGGTTGGCTTGCCTGATAATGCTATAAAAGAAAGTCAACATCGCATAGAATCTGTATTAAAACATATAGGAAAATCTATGCCAAGAAAAAAGGTTATTGTTAGCCTAGCTCCAGCAGATATAAAAAAAGAAGGGGCTTCATATGATTTGCCAATAGCTCTTTCAATATTAAACTGTTCTAAGCAATATAATTTTAAAGATTTAGATGATTATATCATTATGGGAGAATTGGCTTTGGATGGAAAATTAAGACCAATAAAAGGAGTTTTACCAATAGCTATTGAGGCAAGAAAAAAAGAATTAAAAGGATTTATTTTACCTAAAGAAAATGCTAAAGAAGCAGCTGTGGTCAATAATTTGAATATTATTCCTGTTGATAACATAATGGATGCAATTAATTTTTTCAGCGGTAAAAAGAATATTCTACCTATTATTTATAATACTAGAGAAAATTTTTTTAAAACTAATGAAAATTTTGATATTGACTTTTCAGATGTACAAGGTCAAGAAAGAGTAAAAAGAGCTTTAGAAGTTGCTGCTGCTGGTGGACATAATGTTATTATGATTGGCCCACCAGGTGCTGGAAAAACAATGCTAGCTAAAAGATTAATTTCAATTTTACCTCCTTTTACTTTAAGTGAATCTTTAGAAACCACAAAAATATATTCAGTATCTGGCAAATTAAATAAGAATGATTTTTTAATATATAATAGGCCTTTTAGATCTCCCCATCATACTATTAGTGATGCGGCTATGGTTGGTGGTGGTAGCATTCCTCAACCTGGAGAATTATCTTTAGCTCATAATGGTATTTTATTTTTGGATGAATTGCCTGAATTTAAAAGAGGAGTTCTTGAAGTAATGAGACAACCGTTAGAGGAAAAAAAGGTTACTATTTCTAGATCTAAACAGAGCGTTGATTTTCCTACTAATTTTACTTTGATTGCAAGCATGAACCCTTGTCCTTGTGGTTTTTATAATCATCCTTCTAAAGAATGTGTTTGTCCTCCTGGAGCTGTCTCTAAATATTTGAATAAGATAAGTGGTCCTTTAATGGATAGAATTGATATTCAGTTGGAAGTAATTCCTATTTCTTTTGAAGATATGACAAGTCAGAGGATAAATGAGAATAGCAAAGAAATTAGAAAAAGAGTTATCAATGCTAAAGAAATTCAACTTAAAAGATTTAAAGAGTATCAAGGCATTTATTCTAACTCAATGATGAATCCAAGACTCTCTAAACAAATTTGTAATCTCTCTAATGATGCAAAAGATATTTTAAAGATGGCTATGGAAAAACTAAAATTATCTGCAAGAGCTTATGATCGAATTTTAAAAGTTTCTAGAACAATTGCTGATTTAGAAAATATAGATATTGTTAATGTTGATCATATTTCTGAAGCCGTCGGGTATCGAAATTTGGATAGAGAAGGTTGGTGGGGCAATTAAATACTTAAACTTGCCTTATGCAAGCTTTATTATATAGGCTATTTTTGGATATAGCAACAGCTTTATTAGCTTTTAAACAGCTATCTTGCGTAACTGAGAATTCAATATAAATTTTAAATATGTATGACAAAACTTTTAAAAATGATTTTTTTGATTTATCTACTTTTTTAGGCTTATTATTAATTTTTAATATTATAGGAAGTATATTATCATTATGCTTATTTGGTAATTTATTTTCAGATTTAAATCATTCTAAAGATATCGCTCAATTAAATAATATTAATTTTGATAGTATTTACAAATTAAAACTTATTACATCTCTTAATATAAAGTCTTTTTTTACTTTTGTGCTTTCTCCTTTATTTTATATTTATTTTTCAAAAAGAAATTATTCTTTCAAATTAGCATTTTTTAATTATAAAAAATTAATCTTTATAATTTTATTGATTACTATAATATTAATATTGATTGGTATAATAAATATTTATTTAATTAATTTTGCAAAAAAAGTATCGTTTGCTAGAAATTTATACGGTCTCAAAATTAAGGCTAAATTTATAGATTTTAAAATAAATTATATTATAAAGAATTTATCAAATTCTACTTCTTTTACTCATTTTCTATATGTAGCCTTTTCATGTGCTTTTTTGCCTGCTATTGGAGAAGAACTTACTTTTCGATTAATAATTCAAAATGATTTAAATAAAATATTAAATAATATTCATCTTGCGATATTATTTACTTCAATATTTTTTAGTATTAGTCACTTGCAGATTTCTTTAATATTACCAAGAATATTAATAAGCTTGATTTTAGGATATTTTTATTATTGGTCAAAAACTATTTTCATTCCTATATTAGCACATTTTATTAATAATTTTCTTTTCTTTTCTTTAGTTTATCTTAAAAATTTAAAATATATTGACTTAGATTTATTTGAACATAATAAACAAATTCCTTCATTTGTCATATTTATTTCTTTAGTATTCTTGTTTTATCTATCTTCTAATTTTAAAAAAATCATTACTAATAAATTTTAATAACTCTTTCATTTATTAAAAAAAGGCAAAGAGACAATTCAAGATAAAGCTTATATTTAAAAAATCTTATTCCAATCAATATAATCAAGCTTTACTTAATACTAAATTATTAAAAAAATAAATGTTATATATTATTAATTTCGTACAAAATTATATACATAATTTGAAATTACCAAAATATATATTTATCAAAAAAAATAAAACTAATTTAAATATTACAATAATAAATTAAATAACATATTTTTAATTGCATTAAATGTCAATAATATATTAATATTGGAAATTGAAATGATATTTTGATTCTAAAATATTTATTATAGCAATATTAAATCATCATTTATAGAATATAGCAAAAGCAGCATTAATCATTGATGATAATATATTGTTTTTCTAATAACAATATTAATATTTTCAAATAATGAAACATTTAATCAATTTTATCGTAATTATTAATTTTATTTTAACTATTTCTTGTGGATATAGACACAAAAAATCTCAAATTCGTAATGAAGGATCAAAAAATAATTATCATAAAGAATATTATTCTTCAAATTTAAAAGATAATATTTCAAATTATTTCTCAAATCAAAATGGTAGTACTTTTAATAAACTTTTAAAATTTGGCTTTTTATCTACTTTTTTATATCCCACAAAAGGATATGAAGGTATAGTTGAATTTGAAAGTGATGTTAATAATGATTATAGTCTGCCTCATGGCCACAATGCAATAAATACCCAAAATAACACTTTTTCTTTTATTTTTAATGAAGTGGATGATAATTTTTCACCATTTAAAAATCAAAATTTTTCAGAGATATACATAGCTTCAATGAATGAAAATAATGAAGTTAATGATTACATAAAAATAAAACATCATCCTAATCTTGAAGGAGGCTCGGTGATACATGGAGATTCAATTATAAAATTAGATTCAAATGAATTAGCTATATGTGGCACAACAAAATCAATACAAAATAATTTAGATATTTCCTTTTTTATTTTAGATCCTTTAACACTCAATTACAGATGCAATAAAATTATTTCTACTCCAGGAGATGATACTTGTATAAATGCTGAAAGGTCAATTTACCAAAATAGAGAAGTAATAACTTTTACAGGTACAATGAATGATACTTTTTCACATATTACGAGATTGTTTCTTGATGATTGCTCTTTCAAATATCAAAAAATTATAGAATTAGAAAATGAATATACAGATGAGAGCAATAATTTATTGATATATGATGATAATGCAATTCTAGTCTTTGGTAATTCTGATATATATGGATATAAAAATTATATAATAAAATTTGATGAAAACGGTAATGATATTGAAAGTGCTGAACAAAATTATTTTCCAACTATTTTGGATCAAAATTCAAATAATAAAACTAAAATAAATTCTGTCTTTTCAGATGATAACTTTATTTATATTTTGGGAAATTTACATAATTATGGATTTATACAAACTATTGATATAAATAATCTTAATCATATCTATAATGTCTTTAAAATAGATGAAGACTATTTAAATAATGGTAATATTAAACTAAACTTCGGTAAATATCTGCCACATCTGCCACATAATAATACTTTAGTTTTTGGAGGTAAAAATAAAAATGGTGAAGGATTAGTTTTTGAAATTGAAAATACTAATTGGGATATTTTTCGAAATGTTTTATTTTATGATACTTATCAAAATGAAATATGGAATGCTGTTGAAACAAGTCATAGTTTAGTATTGCTATCAAATGTACATAAAATTAGAAATAATACAAGAAGATTATTACCACAAACAGATAATATTGTTATTTATTCAACTGCTGTAAATAATAACTTAACAGCAAATGTGTATAGTTGCACAAACTACATTAATACTAACCAAGATCATTTAAACATTTCCAACATAACAGATCAATATACTTCAAATAATTTTAATACATATATCATAAGAGACGATTTACATTTCATAATTACTGATTTAACTAACTTACAAATAACTTCAACAAATCTTTTTGGAGTATGCATATCTGATACACAAGATATTGTAACAAATGATATTTGCTCTACAAGTAATTTATGTGATTTAGATTGTGTTACAACAAATGCTTATACTAAAATAAATGGAGATTTAGTTGTTGAATATACTTTTAATAAACAATCTAACGGTATATGCAAATTAAAATATTTTACAATCTTAAAACCTTCTTGTGCAACTTCTTTTCAAGTTACTGATAATAATATTTATTGTAATTTTTCTCCACCATATACCGATAATTTAAGAAAATGCGATTGTATTATAGAGTATGGAGATGATGGGATAAGAATAAAATTATGTTCTTATTCAGATATGACAGTAACCGTAACTGCTAGTGGAGATAATCTAGAAATAGATCCTAATGCATTAATAGGATTAAATAAACGGCATAGTGATAAATGTTTTATGTGTAATAAAGATGGCTTTAAGTGTGGATCTATTTCTATATTAGCTACACCTTCACCTACTACAGATTGCAAATTCAAAAACGATAATGTCTTTTGCTTAGATAGATCTGGATCAGTAACATCAGAAGGATTCGAAATACTAAGACAATTTTTAAAGATAATTATAAATGAATTCAATTTAGATTTATTCAAAATTGGTTTTCAAGCTTTTAGTACAGATTCTATAGAAGAATTAAAATTAGGTTATTATAACAATACATTTTTAGAATATATTATTGATAATATAGCTTACACTGGTGGTTGGACAAATACAGGACAATGTGTTTTAGACTCTATAGAAATTTTAAAAAATTCTACTAATACTAGATCTTTATGGATAATTACAGATGGAGTACCATGTGGACCTGGAGATAGTTTTGTAGGCGATCTTTTAGCTCCAATAAATAGTTGTTATTATCCTCGAGATATTTGTTTTTTAAAAGATGATCTTGATACAAATAAAATAAATACATTTATTATAAAGGTTGGAGCAGATCTTAATTACTCTTTGATAGATTGTATTACAGCTCCCGAAAATGTGATTGAGACTAATTCTTATGAAGAACTTCTTAATATTACTCAAGAAATTGTAGAAAAATCATGTTTTACTGAAGAGCCTACTAATGACCCTACCAGCAATCCTACTAATGATCCCACCAACGACCCTACTAATGATCCTACTAATGATCCTACTAATGATCCTACTAACGATCCGACTAATGATCCTACCAACTATCCTACTAATACCCCTACTAATGCACCTACCAACTATCCGACTAATGATCCTACCAACTATCCTACTAATACCCCTACTAATGCACCTACCAACTATCCGACTAATGATCCTACCAACTATCCTACTAATACCCCTACTAATGCACCTACC
>JAAGZN010000218.1 GCA_024206165.1 Bacteroidota bacterium | reverse complement strand
GTGCTTACTGTTTGTTTTATTTTATCTATTAATGACAATTTTATTTTCTTTTGAATTAATTTTGACAACTTACAACAGGATTAAATATCTTTTCAAATATTAAAATATTTGATCAGCAGTCTGAAGACTACTGATAGCAGCGTGAGGCTTTTTTAACAATTTTCTATTCTTCAAATTCTATTCTTAATTTCCATTTTGATCCCTTTGTTAAGCTTGTTATTGATACTTGTATTGAATCTAAATCAAATTTTTTATCTCTTGGTAATGGAATTATTCTTGTAATTGTTGTTGCTTTATTTTCTTTTGGCATTTCTTCTATTTCAGAAATAGTCTCTTCATTACTATCTATTATTTCTATATAAAATGGCTTATTAAATGTATATGTTAATTTTATGGCTTTTTCTTTACCGCATAATGGAAATCTCTTTCGCATTCCCCAACGTTCTCCTTCATATTCTCTGTAATTTGGTTTATTTAGATATTTTGATAGGTATATATATTCGTTAAAATTATTAATAATCAATTTTTCACGACTTTTTATTTTTTTAATATCATTAACTTCAATCCCTTTATGAAACATTTTAATTATTTCCCCATTAAACATAAAAAATTCTAATATTTCTTTTTTGGCTTTAACAAATTTTGCCTCTTTTAAAAAATGTATATTGACATCTTCTTTAAATAAAAAATTTTTGTATTGTACATAGACCATATTTTTTAAAAAATAATAGTTTCTAATAAATATTTTCTTCCCAGCATCTGTTGTTAACTCCTCTATTTTTTTTATGTCATTTATCTTAAAAAAACATTTTGTTTCTTTAAGAATACCTCTTTCATAAAAATATTTATCATTGTAACAATTATTTTTAATATTATTTTCAATCTCTAATACTTTTTTTTCAACCTTAAAGTCTCTATTTTCAATAGTTTTACCTTCTGCAGTAATTATAGAAAAAAGAAAAATTAAAAAAATTAAAAATATATTTAGATCATTTTTTTCTAAGATCAACAAATTTTCCTTTTTCATTTTTTGCTTTACTTTTTAGGCGTTTCCATTTAAAACCATATGTTCTTTCAAAATGCGGTGGATCATAAAATGATTTAAAATGCCCTCCCCATTTAAATCCATATTTTATAGCTAATGGGATTATTATATTTCTATCGAAATGAACTATATCTCCATTTTTTAATTCATAAACATCAAAGGCCAATCCATAATGATGCATACTAGCCCCTCCAGGTGCTTTAGTTCTGATCTTTTTACGATCTATAATTATATCTGAATTAGGTTTTCTTCCATAGGAATATAACTTATTTTGTTCTTTTATACTTCTATGAACATCTCTTATTACAAGTTTTATACCATATTTTATAAATGCTTCATTCATAAATGCTTTGGCATCTTCCCTTTCATCAGGATGTATTTGAAGTAAATTTTTTCTTGAAGTAGATTCCCAAAGAGGAGTATTATAATACTTATCATATTCCTTACTATTAAACATTCTTTTTTTATTAGAATATAGGTTTTTAATGTTTCTTTCTTCAATTACCTTTTTTATTTCGTCAATTTGTTTTTGAGATAAACCTGTATTCTTATGTCCTTTTCTTTCAACTCTTTCATAATCATCACAATCAAAAACCAAAGGAGGATCATCATCAGAAGATAAATATAATTCATCTTCTTGATTCTTCTCATCTCCACCCGATGCATCATTCTATTCCGTTTTTTCAAAGATCTTTTGTGCTTTATATTGCACCTTTTGATTCCTAAATTAATTATTTTATTCAATTGAAAAAATAAATCTTATATTTTCTTATTATACTTCATTTAATGGATGAT
>JAAGZN010000022.1 GCA_024206165.1 Bacteroidota bacterium | reverse complement strand
CTAAGTCGGTCAGTTTTTGAGCGAGAGAGCTAATATTTGGCATGTCAAAATCTTTCGGCCATTCGAATTAGCATGCCAAATGCCAGCTCTCTCCCTCAGAAACTGACCGATTTGAAAATTTGCCCTAAATTGAGGCTGAGATCTTTCAAGTCCTCTAAGTCGGTCAGTTTTTGAGCGAGAGAGCTATTATTTGACGTGCTAATTCACCTGTCCAAATCGTTGACCTCTATGAAATGGTCAGAAATGGTGACCTCTATGAAATGGTCAGAAAATGTGTGAACTGGCAAAAATTTGAAATTGGCGAAAATTGACCGAAATTGACCCAAACATGTTGAAAGTATTTTCCCATCCTCTGGACATGTGAGGATCATTTAAATACCCAATCAGAGGATGCTTGGTTGAACTACAGCTGATTTCTGGCAGCCCAATTGATTTGATGAAATATCAGCATTTCTCACTTTTGCTTTGTTATATCTTGATCTCTATATTTTTCGCACCTCCACACATGTAATCAGGATATGCATACCAAAAAGAGGGCCCTAGGATGGATAATGGCCAATTGGTCAGAGGGACAGTAACACCCTTTTTTGGAGCAAACTTTGTAAATTAACCAAAATTTGGTTGATTTGGGCTGATTTTGGGTGATTGGGCCGATTTGGCCGATTTGAGCTGATTTGGGGCAATTTGGGCTAATTTGGTATAATTGGGCTACTT
>JAAGZN010000217.1 GCA_024206165.1 Bacteroidota bacterium | reverse complement strand
TGTATACAGACTATTATAAAGCATATGAACAAATGATACCGAAAAAAATACATATTCAATCAAAAGCAGAAACCTATACGATAGAAGGATACAATAGTTTATTCCGACATTATTTAGCTAGAATGAGAAGAAAATCTAAGCGTTATAGTAAATGTGTAAAAATGCTAGAATATTCTATAAGGCTATTAATTGCTAAAAGAAATAATTATTTATCTATAATTAGGTAGCAATGCCTATAATTTAACTAAAGCTAAATGAACAAAAGATGGTTAATAAAACCAAAAGCAAATATCGAAAAAATAGAAACTTTAAGTAATTCTTTAAATATAAGCAATACTATTTCTTCTTTATTATTACAAAGAGATATTAATTCTTTTGAAACTGCAAAAAAATATTTTAGACCCTCTTTAGAAGATCTTTATGATCCATATTTATTAAAAGATATGGACAAGGCTATTGATAGAATAATAAAAGCAATAGATGATAATCATAAGATATTGATTTATGGAGATTATGATGTTGATGGTTCTACTTCTGTTGCGATGATATTTGATTTTTTTAGTTTATTTACTCAAAATATTTCATATTACATTCCAGATAGATATACTGAAGGTTATGGTATTTCCGAAAAAGCTATCAATTGGGCTTTTGATAATGATTTTAAATTATTGATAAGCTTTGATTGTGGAATTAGAGAAGTTGATAATATCTCCTTAGCAATTAATTTAGGCATTGATGTAATAATTACCGATCATCATGAACCTGGAAATGAACTTCCTCCTGCTTTAGCTATTGTAAATCCTAAACAAAAAGATTGCAAATATCCTTTTAAAGGACTATCTGGATGTGGAGTTGGCTTTAAGATTATGCAGGCTATTTCTCAATATAAAGAATTAGATTCTTCAATTATTTATAATTATCTCGACTTAGTGACTGTTAGCATTGCTTCTGACATTGTTCCTATAATAGATGAAAATAGAATATTAGCATATCATGGATTAAAAGTTCTTGAAAATAATCCAAGACCAGGACTTCAAGCTCTCAAAGAACTTATTGGTATTGAAAAGGGCATTTCTATTTCTAAATTAGTTTTTGGAATTGGTCCTAGAATAAATGCTGCTGGAAGGATTGAGCATGCTAAGCTAGCTGTACAGTTATTATTATCTAAAGATATGGATCAAGCCTATGATTTAGCTTATCAACTGAATCAAAAAAATGATCTTCGTAAAAATATTGATAGCAACATTACTTCAGAAGCTTTAGAAATGATTGAAGCCGACCTTTCAGAAAATAAAAGTACTGTTTTATATAAAGAAGATTGGCATAAAGGTGTTTTAGGTATTGTTGCTTCTAGATGTATTGAAAAATATTATAGACCTACTGTAATTTTGACTTGTTCTGATAACTTAGCTACTGGATCTGTGAGATCTGTTGATGGTTATAATGTTTATAATGCTGTTGATGCTTGCAAGGATTTATTAAATAAATATGGAGGTCATGCTTATGCAGCTGGATTGACTTTGGATATTAATAATATCGATGAATTTAAAAAAAAGTTTGAGTCTTTTGTTGAAAATACTATTGATTCTGAACTTCTTAAGCCTTTACAAAAAATTGATCTACTTATCTCTTTTAATGATATTAATTGGAAAATGTTTAATATCATTAAACAAATGGCTCCTTTTGGACCTGGAAATATGAATCCTACTTTTGCTAGTGAAAATCTTGTTGCTCAGGAATATAAAGTTTTAAAAGATAAACATATTAAAATGAAGGTTACTCAGCTTGGTACTAATTTAAACTTTAGTGCGATTGGATTTAATATGGTTGATAAAGTTGATTTGATTTCTAATTTTCGAACTTTTAATATGGTTTATAAAATTGAAGAAAATATTTACCGAGATATTAAAAGTCTTGTTTTAAATATTAAAGATATTAAATAATATTTATTTTTCATTCTTATTTTAAGTTAAAAAATGTTATTTCTTGGTATCAGAGTCCATCAATTTATTTCTACCCCTAAAAAATTCTGGTTCTATATAAGCACTGTTAAAATTTTTATCGGTACCAAAACTTAAATCATTTGAGAATCTGTCTTTTAATACTTCTCTTTTATTTTTTACTACTTCTGATAATATTCCATATGCTTCCCCAAATAATTCATTCTTTAGGAATTCCATTAAAGTTTGTAAATATACCCACATTTTATTAAAATTTTCTTTTGGAACTGTTCCAAGCTTTTTCCCATCTACTATATCATCATACATAAATGATAGACTTTTCATTAATTTCTTTCTTTTATCTTTAGTATTGAAACTGTTATAAATATCTTCACATTTATGTTCCCAATTTTCATAATTTGTATTTAAATCTTTGAAAATATTTTCATCTAATGATAAGTTTTTATATTCGTCATCAACTTTTTTAGTAATATTATCAACTTTTTTTTCGCATTCTTCAATTTCTGTTTTATTAAATTTGAAATTTGGTTCTTCAGTTTTTTCAATCTTAGACTTATTTAAATCATCTAAAGATTCTTTACCAAATATTTTCAACAATTTTTTAAAATTCTTATTTAATAAATTTGCTTTTTTCCATAATTCATATACCTTTTTATAGTATTTCTTTATTTCATCTAATTTTTGTGAAAGCTTCTTTATTTCACTTAAAGAATGTACACTTAATGTATTTCTATTAAAAAGTTTCAGTTTAATTTTGTTATTTTTTTCTTCAAAAAATATTTTATCTTGATCAGTTAATTTAAATTTATTAACACTATATTGATTCTTATAATATAATTTAGAATATAATAATTCTTTTTCTATATCATCTAACACTTTATTATCTAATTTGTTAATATCAATTTCAGATATTTCCTTTAATTTACCATTATTATTAAAATAATCAGATTCATCTTTTTGAAAATCTTTTGGTAAAGTAGTATTTTTATAATCCTCAGAAAAATTTGAATAACGTTTTAATAAGGGATTTAGCTCGATTTCGATTTCAATTTCATCAAGAATTTTAGAAGTTAATGAGCTCTCAACAATATCTTTTATTGGTTTTAACTTTCCATTACTGAAATATGAAGATATTTCACCATCTAGTTCTCCACTTAAAGAAATATTTGTATATTTTGCATATAAATTTTCATAACGATTTATATGCTCCTTTTGTTCCTTACTTTGACTTTGTATTGAACTACTTCCTTGAGATTGGGATGGATTATTTCCTTGTGATTGAGATGAATTATTCCCTTTTGATTGGGATGGATTATTTCCTTGTGATTGGGATGGATTATTCCCTTGTGATTGAGATGGATTATTTCCTTGTGATTGGGATGGATTATTCCCTTGTGATTGGGATGGATTATTTCCTTGTGATTGGGATGGATTATTTCCTTGTGATTGGGATGGACTATTCCCTTGTGATTGATTTTTCTGTTCCGTTGGAGTCGATGGATTTAAATTTGAAGAGTTATCACCTGAATTATTATCATCTGGTTCTTTATTACATGAGCATAGAAAAATAATTACACAAAAACTAATATTAAAGCAAAATTTCATATTTTCAAGATAATTAAATAAAACAACAAATTGATGACTCAAATTTAAAAAACAAAAATTATAAACCACCAATATCATTAAATATTAGGCATTGCTAATCTGAGAGAGATTAATTAAATTAGTACTTCACAAATATAAAAAGAAGTAATGAAAAAGACAGAATGTCCAAAATGCAATAAAGCAAACTGCATAAAAGATGGCTTTATGAGAGGAAAACAAAGAT
>JAAGZN010000216.1 GCA_024206165.1 Bacteroidota bacterium | reverse complement strand
TGTTGGATTTATTGGATGCTCGTCCGACCAACACGACATCAGCAGCAAAACCGTCGGACTTATTGGGCGCTTGTCCAACCGACACGAAAATTAGCAGTAGAAACTGTTGGAATTATTGGACGCTTGTCCGACCAACACGAAAATTAGCAGCAAAAAACTGTTGGTATTATTGGATGCTCCTCCGACCAACACAACGTTAGCAGCAAAACTGTTTGATTTATTGGACGCCTGTCCGACCAAAACTCCATCAGCAGCAAAACTGTTGGAATAATTGGACGCTTTTCCGACCAACGCGACATCAGCAGCAAAAACTGTTGGACTTATTGGACGCTTGTCCGACCAACACAACGTTAGCAGCAAAAGTATGGGATTTATTGGACGCTTGTCCGACCAAAACTACATCAACGGCTAAACTGTTGGATTTATTGGAAGCTCGTCCAACCAAAACGACATCAGCAGCAAAACTGTCGGACTTTTTAGACGCTTGTCTGACCAATACGAAAATAAGCAGCAAAAAACTGTTGGAGTTATTGGACGCTTGTCCGACCAACACAACGCTAGCAGCAAAACTGTTGGGATTATTGGACGCTTGTCTGACCGACGCGATTTCACGGCAGAAAGTTTGAATTTTGGGACGCTTGACCACCCAACGTGACGCTGCACTTTAAAACAAGATCCCAGTGGGAAAGACGAATACCAAGTGGTTGCTGGGATGGAGGATACAAACACATGGCTCCGGACCTTGACGACAGGCTTGTAGAGCTAACAACATAAAAATTTTCTTCGGATGAGGGTATCCATGCTATATCCCTAACAGCGACCCAGTATAGTCTTAAGTAGGACAATGAAAGAAAATTATTTAAGCTTGGTTGGCGGAATTCTGTATATTCAAGGGATACCCCTTGCTGCCTTGCTACATGGAAGGTTTTAACTATTAACCCCTGTTGTATGCCTGGCACCCACGGTAAGCAATGTTATCCAATCAGATAAGGCAGATCAATCTTTCTTCATAGCTGAAATCCCTGTATGCAATGTGCTTACCAAATTGATTCATACTGCCAACACAAGGCGCTGATACCTGTTTTTC
>JAAGZN010000215.1 GCA_024206165.1 Bacteroidota bacterium | reverse complement strand
TAGTCTATTTCGTCATTATTTAGCTAGAATGCGAAGAAAAACAAAATGCTATAGTAAATGTGTAAAAATGCTTGAACATTCTATTAGATTATTAATGTTGAAAAGAAACAAAGATCTGTCTCTGCTAAATTAGCAATGCCAATTATTTTATTAATCAAAAATTCTGTAAAACTTTAGTGCATATATTTTAAGAACCTAATTTTTGAATAATAAAATAATCAAAAGGTTCACCATTATTAATATTATCTCTTAATATTTGTAAAATAGGATTTGATAAATTTTTGCATAAATTATCGAAGTCTGTTTTAAATAATGAATATGATAAGTTTTCTAAAATATCTTTAATTTCTTCATCATTATCAATATTTAAATAAGTCTTAACTCCATTATTTATAGAATTTCTTATTGCTCTTTGAGCATTATTTGAATTCATTAAACACATTTGTTTTAGCTCTTCTTTAGTATATTCTATAATATTACCTTCTTTATTTTGATCATAATCAAATTCTGGTTGCAAAAATTTATAAGTTCCACTTTCTGTAGGTTCTACAATCCAAGTATGCATCACTTCAGGAAAACCCATAATTATAAAAGGATCATTATTAGATTCTAAAAAGTCATCAAATTTTTCTTTACTTAATTTTTCATCTTTTAATTTATTTTTTAAATCTGTTTTTTCATTAAAGAATTTAGGTATATTGAGAACTCCAACTGCCAATTGCACAAAATCAAAAATTAGTTTTAAGAATGGTTTTACTATATTTTTAATATTTTGTGATATATTCAAATTTTTAAATAACCCTTCATCAATTTTATCAGCAATTGTACTTTTAGGACTTTCTAAAACATTTTTATAATTTACATAATCATATAACCAAGAAGATATTTTTTTAATATCAACATTTAAATCATCGTCATTTTTTAATAAATAAATCAAAGGAGAAACAAAAGAGCACATTGTTTGATCTGCAAATTTTGTTATTTGATCATCTCCAGAATATACCTTTTGAATAGGAATGGATTTACCTTTGTCTGAATTAAAAATATTTTGGGAAGCAGTAGGTTCTTCATCATGTTGTTTTTCTATCATTTCTTGCAACTTCTGACTTCCTTCTTTTTTATTAGGAATATCTATGAAGTTACTAATCGTGGAATCGCCTATTTCATTTGAAATACCGACAATAAATTTTCTCATAATATTAACAACTTGTTTCAAATTATTAGTTTCTAAAAATTTTTCTTTTAAATCATTGTCTTTAATTAATTCTAAAAATCTAGGCAAAGAATTAATTTCTAAAATATCTTCAATAAATCTTTTAAATTTTTCTAAATTATTATCACCAAAATTAGGATCAAGCAAATCAAATAATGAAAAATCATTACTTTTTAATTTATCAAATATCTCTAACAAAAATTTCTTAGGATCTTTAAGATTATCATAACAAGCTTCAAAGTTTACTGAAGGTTGTCCTCCTGGCAAAAACATTGAACTAATATCAATTATCTTATTATTTAAGAAGCTTCTAATTACTGGATTAGCCATTACTTTCTGAATCTGAAAATTAGACAGATCTATATCCAAAACTGAAGTACTCAATTGCAGAAACTCAGGATTAAAATTTTTAGAAACTTTACTTAATATATCTTTAATAATATTTGATTCTTTTGATTCTTCTTCTACATTATTTTCTTTAGAATCATCTATTTCTCTCTCATTATTATTATTCTTATTATTTTCATTTTGATTAGATATTGACTCAAAAGATTTTTGTATATTGGATTCTGGTAAATTAGCTGAAGTTGATTCTTCAAGAGATCTAGTTTGTGTATGTAAGTGTTGTTGATGTTGTGAATTATCATCAATATCATCTTCTCCTCCATCATCCCCTCTACCACAATTAGACAGAATAATTAAAAATAATAATAATAAATATTTTAAAAGTTCTTTTTTATTTTTTGAGCATAAAAATAAGATATCAAAGTTTTTCATAATAATTAATTATATTTATAGTTATTAAAATATTAAATATACTATTTTTTTGTTGGATATAAAATTATTAATAATTTTATATAAAAATCAACAAATTCAATATTGTTACTAATTTCAGCCTTAAAGATAATGAATATAAATTTAATTCCAATTATAATAATCTTAATTATTTATAGCTTTATTATTTATTCTATTTCAATTTTTGCAAGTAAGAGATCTAAATCAATTTCTGATTATATATTGGGAGACAGAAATTTAAATGGTTTTACTACTGCCATGAGTGCTGGAGCATCTGATATGAGTAGTTGGTTATTAACTGCTTTACCTGGATTAGTATATCTGAATGGCTTTAGTACCATTTGGATGCCAATTTCTTTAACTATAGGTGCTTTTTTAAATTGGGTATTAGTTTCTAAAAGGTTAAGAATATTTAGTGAAAAGTTTAATAATTCTTTAACAATACCTCAATATTTAAGTAATAGATTTGGTAATAAAGGAAATTCTTTAAGATTAATAACTAGCTTAATTTTAATTTTCTTTCTCACATTTTATGCAGTAGCTGGTTTTGTTTCTGCAGCTAAATTAACACAAATAACTTTTAATTTTGATTATAAAGTTTCTTTAATATTGAGTGCAATATTTATAGTAACTTATACAGCTATTGGTGGCTTTCTTGCTGTAAGTTGGGTAGATGTATTTCAAGGTATATTAATGTTTTTTTCATTATTAATAGTTCCTTTTATCGCTTATAAAAATATCAATAATTTTTCAGAAAAAATTCAAGAAATAATTTCTAATAGTCCTAATTATTTTAATTTATTTCAAGGTATTACATATGGAGGTATAATTTCTCTTTTTGCCTGGGGATTAGGATATGTGGGACAACCCCATATTATAGGAAGATTTATGGCTATAAAGTCAACTAAACAATTACCTCTTGCAAGAAATATTTGCACTTTTTGGATGTTTATTGCAATGATTTGCGCTTTCTTAGTAGGGATAATAGGAAATGTATACTATAAGTTGCAACCTTTAGAAGATCCCGAATCTGTTTTTTTAAAAATTTCCCAAGTCTTTTTTAATCCATGGCTTAATGGCATTCTTTTATGTGCAGTAATTTCATCAATAATGAGTACTGTTTCAGCTTTAATATTAATGTCTGCAAATTCTTTAATAGAAATATTTTTAAAAATTCTCAAAAAAAATAAAATTAATAACAAAAAGCATATTTGGATGAATAGAATTGGAATAATTTTTATCTCCTCTATTTCAGTATTTATAGCTTCAGATCCTAATCTCACGATTATGCAATCTGTAGCATTTCCATGGTGTGGTTTAGGGGCATCATTTGGGCCTGTAATAATTATGAGTTTATATTGGAGCAAAATGACTTATAATGGAGCTGTAGCTGGAATTTTATCTGGTGGTATTTTTGTGATTATTTGGGAGCTATTAGTAAAATTTCAATTTAGTTTTATTGATAAATTTAAACTTTTACCAGGATTTTGTTTGCTTCCTGCTTTTACTATGAGTATTTTTTTTATTTATATTATCAGCCTAATGGATAAGAAAAACAAAGATATTATAAAAACATATGAAATAATTGAAAAAGTAAATGATATTTAAATAATGAATTGGTTTAAAAAAAATAGTTTATATAATAAATCTTACATTATGAAGGCATTCCTTATAACAATTATCATGATTTTTTTAGAAAATTGTTACACTAATAATGATATAAAGTATCCTGATAAAAGAACCGATTTTCAATCTGATGATTATATATCATTATCTAAGAAAACTGATGAACAAGAACAAAAATTAAAAGATACAAATAAACCTATAATAACACCCAAAAACCAGAAACAAGGAAACAAAAGTTATATAATACCTCAATCTACTATTGATGATATTAAAGAATTAAAAAGTCAATATTGCTTTAAAAACAAGAAATATAATAATGAATTTATAAATATTTCTAAGGGAGTGGAAGAGGCATTAAAAGAGTATAAATATATTTTTAGAGAAAAAGAACAAGGTGATGGATATGGAAATTTGAAAAAAATTAAGATGTTAGCTAATAAAAAAGATTGGGATAAAATACACCATATACATTATGATTGGTGGATGTTTCCGAGTGATCGTGATTCAGCAGGTTATGATATGACATATTCTTTTGATGAAAGATTAATAAATGAACTGAAGAAGGATAAAAAATATATAAAAGACTATTTAGAAGGAATAAAATATGTTTTGCTAGCTTGGGGTTGGGATTTTGAAAAGAATAGTCCGATAAAAAATCTTGATACAAATCAAAAATGGGATGGGTATTCTGTCAGATTATTAAAAATTATTTATTCTACAATATTATTAGAACAACTTGATGCATATAATTCTGTTTGTAAATTTATAGAATATATAATAAATAACTTCCATAATGGAGTTCCTTATCCAAATACAGGAAATTGGGAATATATAAATTTATATACAAAAGTTAATTAACTTAAGTTACAATATATCTTACTATTTGTCATATTGAGCGAAGCGAAATATCTATTTTTAAGGCAAATATTTTTAATAGATCCTTTACTCTGTTCATGATGATATGGATTTTATAGTTATTTAATTGCTTAACAACATGAATTAATTAAATGATTTAATTTAGTAATAAATAAGAATTATTGTAATTAATTAAATATTTAGAAATGGAGAAATTATTACAAAAAATTAAAAGCTTATCATCAAATTTTAGCAAAGATATTATTTCAATAAGAAGACATCTTCATTCTTATCCCGAACTTTCTTTTCAAGAGCATAAGACTTTAAAATATATTGTAAGTCAATTAAAAAGCTTAAATCTAAAAATTAAAGAAAACATTGTTAAAACAGGAATTGAAGTCATATTAGAAGGAGAAAAAAAAAATACAAATAAAAAAGTTATTGCCTTAAGAGCTGATATTGATGCATTGCCGATAGTTGAACAAAATAATATTGAATATAAATCTAAAAACAATGGAATAATGCACGCTTGCGGTCATGATGTTCATACAGCAAGCTTGATTGGAGTAATTAAAATATTAAACGAATTAAAAAATGAATTTTCTGGGATAATAAAATTTATATTTCAGCCTGGAGAAGAAAAATTGCCTGGAGGAGCTTCTTTAATGATAAAGGAAGGTATTCTAAAAAATCCGATACCTTCTGTAATTTTTGGACAACATGTATTTCCAAATATAGATGTTGGCAAGATAGGCTTTTGTAATAAAGTTGCTACTGCAAGTACTGATGAAATAAGATTAAAGATAATTGGCAAAGGAGGCCATGCAGCTTTGCCAAATGAACTTATTGATCCTATTGTAATTTCAGCAACAATAATAAGTTCATTACAACAATTAATAAGTAGATGTAAACCTCCTTTAATACCTTCGATATTATCTTTTGGAAAAATTGAAGGATTAGGGGCAACAAATGTAATTCCTAATGAAGTATATATTGAAGGCACTTTTAGATCTTTGGATGAAAAATGGCGAGAAGATGCATTAAAGAAAATAAAAACCATTTGTGATAATACTGCTAAAGCAATGGAGGGGAAATGCGAAGTTGAAATTACAAGAGGATATCCTCCTTTAAAAAATGACGAAAAGTTAGTATTAAGATCAAAAACATTTGCTGAAGAATATTTAGGTAAAGATAATATAATAACTCTTGAGCCAGCTTTATTTGGAGAAGATTTTGCTTTTTTTGCGGAACAAATACCTGCTTGTTTTTATGCTTTAGGAACTCGAAACATTAAAAAAAATATTGATAATGAGCTTCATACATCTAATTTTAATGTTGATGAAGATGCTATTAAAATTGGTATGGGCTTGATGGCTTGGTTGACAATTAAAGAAATGGAAAATATTTAGACTATTTAACTGAAATTTCCCACTTCTATTTAATATTTAAATATTAACAAAATGATTACTTTAATTTGATTAATTTTTTTAATAAGGTTAATCTTTTTTCTAATTTATTTTCATATTTAATATGAGTTTTTGATTTTTGACTTTTAGTTAATTTGTTTTTCATCTTCTCTTTAATAGTTTTATTGTCATAATTTATAACTCTTTTTATACTGGGGATAATCATTTCTTTATATTCTCTTAAAATCTCATCATTTTCTATAAATATTTTTTTCAATAAAATTGCTCTTACTAAAATTTGAGATGAAGTATCAGCAATACTTAAATATTGTTTGGCTAGATTTTTCTTTTTATTAGGTTTTTCTAATTCTAATAATTTAATTAATGTTTCTCTATCACCTATTATTTTCTGCAATGCTTGTTTGGATTCCAGTTTGGTATCTAACTTAACATTCTCATTTTTTTGAGCCAACATAAATTTTTCATATTCCTTTTCAAAATCATTATTTATTTTCTTATCATGTTTATTCCATCTACCCATTGCTTTGGCATGTACATCTTTGGATGTTAATAAACTAGATTTAGGACTATTTTCTTTTTCATTTAAAAATATCACCAATGTTGAAAGGGCAATTGCTGCTTCCATTGTTCCTTTGCTTGCTATGTTATATAAAGCTCTTCTGAATGTTATTGCTTCATTAGGTAATTCTTGTTTCAAAATCTTATCTTCTATTATTTCATCTAAGATCTTTTTCAATCCCTTCAATAATCGGTCCGAATATTTATATTTATATTCAGTATTTTTTTTCGGATTTCGTTTTTTAGCTTTCTTGCTTTTTTTCTTTTTGTTATTAGCATTATTATTTTGAATTTCTTCTTCAGAATCTAAGGATTTATCTTCTTTTTCTTCTTGTTTATCAATCTCTTTATTTTCATTAGAATTTTCATCAATTTCATCATTAGGAGATTGTTCTCCTTCTTCATCATTATCAGAATTTTCTTCATCTTCATCATCTTCAGAGAGTTCGCCAGCCTTTTTATCGGTAGAAACTATTTTTCCATCATCTTTTGGTAAATCAGAACTTTTATCTACTGATCCATCTAATTCTGATTTGGAATTATTTTTTTCTATATCAGTCTTATTCTGAGTATTATTAGATTTCTGTGATGCATCTATGTCCTTAGATTGCTTTGATTTGTTAATCTTTTTGGAATGATCCGTTTTATTTTTTGTTTTAGATTGATCAACAATATTTTTATTATCATTATTTATACCCGAATTATTTAGTTCATATTGCATATTATTTGGATCTTGCATGGAAAACATCTTATTCTGATTTGTATTAATATGATTCTGTAAAGGAAAATTATTATACATATAACCATTTTGTGGCATTAGATTATTATTAAAATATGGACATTGATTATTATAAAATTGATTGTTAGGAAATTGTTTTTTGGCTAATTGATTATTCATTTGATTGTTTAGAAATTGCGGATTTTGATATATATTCGGAATATTTTGATTGAATTGATTATAATTAGGAATATTTTGAAAATTTAAATCATTTTGATTTTGGTCAATCTTATTTTGCTCTAGTTTATTTTGATCTTCATTTTCAATATCTTCTATACTATTTTTTATTTCTATTTTATTTTTTCCTACTTCTTTTATAATATTATTATTTTTGTTAAGATCTTCATTCGTTTTTATTTTAGTTCTATTTTCTTTATTATCATTATTTGATTTACAGTTGATTAAAATGATAAAACTTATAGCTAATAAAAGTTTATTAATTAGATACATATGATTAATATTTAAATTTTAACAAAAATCCCTTTGTATTAATCTAATTAAAAATTTTATTAATATACAATTATAAATACTAAATAAAATATATTTAATACAAATTTATTCTTTTTTCAATATTTAACACAAAAATAAATAAATTTAAATTTTATATTTTACAAAGTTCTTTCAATAGTAATATTTATAATAATCATATATTTTATAAATTTAAATATGCTGATATAAATTGGCCTTTATAATAAAATTTAATTATTTTAATAAAAGTCATAATTTTTTTATTTTATCAATATTAATTAGGTTTTAAAATAATATTTTTTATAAATTACTCAGCAATACAAATAAGCCAATATTATTATTTTAAGTATGCTTAATAATATGATAAAAACAGCTTAATAATATTCACCTAATTATCGAAATTATATGTCTTGGTTTAAAAGAAGCATCAAAGGAATATTAACACCAACGGTAAACAAAAAAAATATTCCAACAGGATTATGGATAAAAACCCCAAAAGGAAAAATAGTTTATACAAAAGATTTAAAAGAAAACAGTTTTGTTTCTCCTGAAGATGGATATCATATTAAAATAGGCTCTAAAGAATATTTCGAAATTTTATTTGATAGCAATAAATTTGAAGAAATAGATCAAAATTTAGAATCAAAAGATCCATTAAATTTTAAAGATGCCAAAAGTTATAAAGATCGACTTTCTGCTGCCCAAAAAAAAACTCATTTAAAAGATGCAATAAGAGTAGGTCATGGAAAAATGAATGATTTAGCAATTGTTATAGCTTCCATGGATTTTTCCTTTATTGGAGGCTCAATGGGATCAGTTGTAGGACAAAAGATTGCCAATGCTATTGATTATTCTTTAAAAAATAAAATGCCTTTACTGATAATTTCTCAATCTGGTGGTGCAAGAATGATGGAAGCTGGTTATTCATTAATGCAAATGGCTAAAACATCAGCAAAATTATATCAATTATCAAAAGCTAATATCCCATATATATCATTATTAACTAATCCTACATTTGGAGGTATAACTGCTTCATATGCTATGTTAGGGGATTTTAATATAGCTGAGCCTGGAGCTATCATTGGTTTTGCAGGACCCAGGGTTATTAGAGAAACAATAGGAAAAGAATTGCCTAAAGGTTTTCAAACTTCTGAATCTTTACTTGAAAATGGATTTTTAGATTTTATTATTGATAGAAGAGAATTAAAAAGTAAATTGACAACTTTATTAAATTTGATAATTGAAAAAAAATAATTATACGCTATTTTTTAAGTATATAGATTTTATTTAATACCTATTAGATTGTTTAGATTAAGTTTAAAAATATGATACAAAGAGTTCAAACATTATTCTTGTTATTATCAAGTATTATTCTAATTATTTTTCCTTTTGTTCCTATATTAGAGATTTTTGATAATAATGAAATTTACATTTTTGGAGGATTTGGATTAAACCATATTACATCTAAAGGAAGTTTAATAAATGCTGAAATTTTTCCATTTAGTATTATTGGAATATTCTCTATATTAATTTCTTTTTTATCATTAACTAATATTTTTCTTTATAACAATAGAAAATTGCAATTAAAAATCTGCAGAATAAATTTAATTTCACATATCTTACTTTTCTTAATTATTATTTTTTTTATTTATAAAATTAATTTACAAATTCAAAATTTAAAAATATTTGATTTTCATTTAGGTATTTTGCTTTTGATATTTTCAGTGATAAGTACTTTCATGGCATCTTATTATATTAATTTGGATGAAAAATTAGTTAGATCTGCTGATAGACTTCGATGATTGAATTGCATAAAAAATATTATTATAAAAAATATTTAATAATTTTCTTATTTTTAAAAAACCAATTTAGATTTATTAAATCATATACCTAAAGATGAAAAACTTTTTAATGTCATATTCTTTTTTTCAGAATAAAAGAAAAATATTAATATCCCAAATAAAAACCTTCATAAGCATTATTATAATCACTACTTGTGTTCCTGGAGATCCACCTAAAGGAGGACCTGAAGATAAAAAGCCTCCTATGCTACTAGAGAAAAAATCAAATCCTAAAAATGGTCAAACAAATTTTAATCGCAAAAGACTTGTTTTTCGATTTAATAAAGAAATCAAATTGAATAATCCTCATGAAGAAATAAAAATTATTCCAACATTAAAAAAAGGAAAATCTCAATATGGATATACTTATGTTTTAAATAGAAATATTGAATTAGTCCTTTATTTAGATAAAGAATTAGATAAAAATACATTATATGTTATCAACTTTGGTAAAGCAATAAGCAGTTTGCATGGAAATGTAGTTAATGAAAATATTAGTGTGACTTTTAGCACAGGACCTAATATAGATTCCATTTCGGCTAAAGGAAAAGTAACCAATATTGAAACAGGCGAAGCAATCCCAAATATATATGTTTCTCTTTATAAGTCAGAGAGGAACAAAACGGTTTTGAATGATGCTCCTGATTATTTTACTAAAACAGATGCTCAAGGAAATTTTGAAATTAAATATATTAAACCTAATAAATATTCAATCTTTGCAAGTAATAAAATTAATTTTCAAGCTGATAAAAATCAGAATATTGGAATAGATGTCATTGGTTTTATAAAAAAGCCTATTAATATTAAAAAAAATCTTAAAAACATTAAAATACATGCAGTCAAAAAAGATTTAGACGATTTGAAAATTGTAAAACAAGAAATTAAAAATGGAAGATTCAAAATTATATTTAATAAACAGATTAAAAATTATAGCATAAAACTTAAAAATAGGCCAAAATATTTTAATAACATTCCTCAAATAGGTTCATCTTTAGAGAAAAATAAAAAGGAAATTATAATTTATAATTGGTTTTATGATCGAAAAAATAATGTTCAAGAAATGTTAGAAGAAGATAAAAAAATTGAGATTGCAATAAATGCTATAGATGACTTAGGAAATAAATTTGAACAAGAATTATTTTTACATTTTGGAGAAGATGATTTCAATAAGGAAGACTTTGAAATATATGTAAGACCAGGAAATTCTGAATTTATTAATAAAAATTGCGAAATAAAAGTTAATACTAACAAATTAATTAAAAATATAGATATCAATAAAATTTATTTCTTAGATAAAAATGGTAATAAATATAATGTAAATCCTGAAAATATTAACTTTAAAAAATTTACAAACGAAATAATTATAAGAAAAACACTAAAAAATGATATTAATGATTTCGTAAACTTAACTTTTACTAAAGGAGCCATTATAAGTATAGAAAAAGATATCTCAAAAGAACTCAATTATATATATAAAATCAAAAATAAAACAAATACTGGCTCTTTAAAAGGAAAATTATATTTGGGTTTAGAAAATTTTACTATACAATTATTGGATGATAAATTTAATATCATAGATGAAATAAAGAATAAAACTGAATATAGCTTTGATAATATTACAGAAGGAAATTATACAATTAGAGTTCTAGGTTTAAGCAAGGGAAGATCAGATTGGTTTTCGGGAAATATAAAAAATTTAGAACAACCTGATCCTATATTTTTATATCACACTCAAAATGGATATGTAAAAATTTTGCCAGGAATTAAAAGAACTCTTAAATCCTTTGTATTTAAAATTAAAAACTAATAATCCCGGCGTATTTTAATATTTATTATTTTGAAAATATAAAAAACCCATAATTTTATTATATATTAGCCTTAGATATAGCATAAATAAAAGAAAGGTTTCAAAGTTGAGCAGTTTACTTAATTTAAATGTTTTAAAAAATTAGATTGAATAGACTTAAAATCAATAATATGATTTCTTATATATTTCAAAATTTTTTTAATTTAAAAAGAATACTCAAATATTCAGAACATCAATTATTAAAAAATGGTGAAAATAATATTTTATTTGGATTATTCTATTATGCAAGTTTCATATTACTATATTTTCTTTGGGACTATAAAAATTCCAATGAATTTAATATAATAACAAGTTTAAGACTTATTGGTGGATTCATTGCCAGTTTAGTTATTATTAAAGAACAGTGGAATGAATTTTTAAAATCTTATTTTCATTTATTTTGGCATTTTGCTTTAATTTTTTGTTTGCCTTTCACTTCTTTATTAATATTTTTTTTATCAAACGGTTCCTTAATTTCGATATTAAATTTAATCATCTCAATATTTTTTTTATTAATATTAGTTAATTGGGAAATGTTTTTAATTTTGCTTTTATTAGGGGCAGCCTTAGCAATATACTTCATTTCTTATTATGTAAATCCTATAAATATTTTTATAATAAATTTTGATTATTCAAATTCAAATAATTTTCTTTTTTATCAAATCGGATTTTCTTCATTTATATTTTTACTATTTATATATATAAAACAAAAACAAAATATTGGTAATGAAAATATTAGAGTCAATATTATGTTATCGTTTTGTAAATATATTAAGAATCAACTTTCTTCTATTCATTATCTTAAAGATTTAAAACATAGATTTATTAATGTTGAAAAAAAAGTCGAAATAATTGATGGAGAAAAATATTATGTTATTAATAAAAAAGATTATGAAATGTCTTTAGAAAAATCAAGCATAGCTATAGCTTTAACTAAAGATATTTTAAAACTTACTTCTTATTTTAGAAAAATTTTTTTCCAATTAAAATATTTTATAATTGATTATAGAAGAAAATCTATAAAATCAATAATTGAAAATATTTTTTCAAATTTGTATTTGATGCAAAAAGAAAAACAAAATATAGAATTGGATTTAAAAGAAGATTTTGATATAAAAATGAATGAATCTATAATCTATATTCTAATCTTAGATATTTTAGATAATGCAACTAATGAAAGAAATGCTTCCAAAATAAAAATATTTACAGAAGACAATAAATTATTGATTAAAGATAATGGAACAGTAATTTCTAAATCAACATTATCGAAAATTTTTAATAACCCTAAAAATAAAATTGAAGTAAATATTGATTTTTTATATGCAAAAGAAATTATTAAAATTTTTAATGCAGAATTTTGGTACGAAAAAGAACAATCTTATAATATATTTATAATTAGATTTCCTAAAATATATAATAAACGTATTTCAAGATAATTTTAAAAATTTTGAAGGAAAACATAACATAAAATGATATCAAACTATATTTGTTCAATAAGCTATGAAGAATATATTATACTTGATCTTTCTGATATATCTCTCTTTTTGTAACCTTAAGACTCAAAGTTTAATGTTAAATTCAAGACAAAAACTTGAAATTGACATTAATAAAACATCATTTAAAAAACAAGCAAATATCATTAGAAATTATAAACGATGTTTTACTATTGGTGTTTTTATATATATTGTTGCAATCTTTTATTTTTTCCATGATAAATTGGAACTTTTATTTAATAAATATAATCTTAAGAGATATAGCTTTGATAATATTTTAAATAATGACCTGAATATAACAATTGATCAATTAGGTAATGCTGGTTTTGGAAATACACTAAATACTTATTGGCATTATAGAGCATATGCCTATTGGAATAATTTAAATTTCAACTTAATTGATAAAAATAAAAACTCCATTTCTAATATTAGAGAATCAGAACATAAAAGATTTTTATCCTTTTTACCAAAATACTCAAAGTTAATTCCAGATTATAATTTTAGAATATTAATGAATAAAGAAAAAATTAATTTAAGAAGTTATCCTTTTTGGCAAAACTGCGAACAACTTACATTTTTTAATAAACCAATGATAGATATTATTTCTAAAGAAACTCATCAAATTTTAAATAACTTTTTTATGTCTTCAAATACAACTAAAATTGAATATAAAATTTCTCCATGTGATATAGCTATTCATTTTAGATGTGGCGATATTTTATTGATTGAACATGAATCTTATTATTTCATGACTTTTAAATATTATATTAATAGCATAAATAAGATATTAAAAAAAGGAAATAAGTTAAACTGTCTAAGTCTTCCAAAAAAAGATTATCCTAAAAAAATATGGTTAATTTCACAAATTTCTTCAAATGGTACTCATACATCGATAGAAGAAAATTCTATTTCATTTTGTGAATATATAGCTTTCAATATTAAAAGTAAATTACAAAATTATTATAAATCTTATTCTGTAGATATTGTAAATAATGATATTATTAATGATTATAATTTGATGGTTAAGGTTCCATTTTTAATATGTGATACTTCAACTTTTTGTTTTAATCCTGCAATAGCAAATATTCATAAAAATATTGTAATTCCTATAAAGGGGCCTTGGGATATAAATAAAATTATAGGTACAGAATTAATTCCTGATAGCTTTTTGTTTATTGATGGCATAAAAAATAAATGGCAGTTATCCAGCACAGAAATCACAAAACGTAATTGGAATAATAATATTGAAGAATTAATTCACTTTATTTTAAACAATTAAAATTTAAAATTCCTTTTTGAGTTGTTTTAAAAATTTTTCTAATTCAAATTTTCCTAAATCCCCTTCACCATGTTTACGTATTGATATCTTCTTTTCATTTTGTTCTTTTTCGCCTAAAATAAACATATAAGGAATTTTAGAAATTTCAGCATCTCTAATTTTTTTACCTATCTTTTCATCTCTATTATCAATATTACATCTTACTTTATGTTCTTTTAAAATATTTTCAATTTGTTGAGCATATTTTAGAAATTTAGTAGAAATTGGTAATATAATAATTTGATCAGGGGCTAACCAAAAAGGAAGATTTCCTGCAGTATGTTCTAATAAAATAGCTATAAATCGTTCTAATGATCCAAATGGGGCTCTATGTATAATAATAGGTCTATGTTTATTATTATCTTCTCCAATATATTCTAATTGAAATCTTTCAGGTAATTGATAATCTATTTGTACAGTTCCAAGTTGCCATTTTCGCTTTAAAGAATCTTTTACCATAAAATCTAATTTAGGGCCATAAAATGCTGCTTCTCCTTCAACTTCAATTGTTTTTAAATTCTTTTCTTTAGCTGCTTCTCTTATAGCATTTTCAGCAAGATCCCAAGATTCAATTTTGCCAATATATTTTGATAAGTCATTTTGGTCTCTTAATGATATTTGAGCCATATATTCATTAAATCCTAACTTTTTAAAAACATATAATACTAAATCTATTACTTTTTTAAATTCTTCTTTAAGTTGTTCTTGTGTACAAAAAATATGTGCATCATCTTGAGTAAAGCCTCTTGTTCTAGCTATTCCATGAATTTCTCCATGTTGTTCATATCTATATACTGTTCCAAATTCTGCTAATCTTAAAGGTAGTTCTTTGTAAGACTTAGGAAAACTTTTATAAATCTCACAATGATGTGGACAATTCATTGGTTTGAGTAAAAACTCTTCATTTTCATTTGGAGTTGTTATTGGTTGAAATGAGTCTTTGCCATACTTTTCATAATGGCCAGAAGTTACATATAAATCTTTATGTCCAATATGGGGAGTTACTACTGGTTTATAACCTCCCTGAATTTGAGCTTCACGCAAAAATTCTTCTAATTTTTCTCTTATTACAGTTCCTTTAGGAAGCCATAATGGTAAACCTATTCCAACTTTTTCAGAAAATGTAAATAGTTTTAATTGTTTACCTAATTTCCGATGATCTCTCTTTTTAGCTTCTTCCAACAAATATAAATATTCATCTAAATATTTCTGCTTTGGAAAAGAAATGCCATAAATACGAGTTAATTGTTTATTTTTTTCATTGCCCCTCCAATATGCGCCAGCTACATTAAGAAGTTTTATTGCTTTAATAAGACTTGTATTTGGTAAATGGCCTCCTTTACATAAATCTGTAAAATTTCCATGTTCATAAAAAGTAATGCTCCCATCTTCAAGATCATTAATTAGTTCTAGTTTATAAGGATCATTTTTTTTAGAAAAATATTTTAATGCTTCTTGTTTTGAAACAGTTTTACGAGTATAGATATTTTTTTTCTTAGCTAATTCAAGCATTTTGTTTTCAATTTTCTCAAGATGAGAAGCATCAAATTTTTGAGAGCCAAAATCTACATCATAATAAAATCCATTTTCTATTGGAGGTCCAATTCCAAACTTGGTTCCTGGATAAAGGGATTCTAATGCTTCAGCTAAAAGATGGGCTGATGAATGCCAAAAAGCATATTTGCCTCCTTGATCTTTCCATGTTAATAATTTAATTGTAGCATTTTTATCTAAAGGCCTTGTTGTATCCCAAATTTCTTCATCTACTGATATTGATAATACTTCTTTTGCTAAACTATGACTTATTGTTTTTGCTATTTCTAAACCTGTAATTCCTTTCTTGTATTTTTTATTTGACCCATCTGGCAATTTTATATTTATACTATCCATACTCTTTTATTTCAAAATTTAACTTTTATGACAAGTTGTTGCAACTGATTTATATTAATCTTTCCTATTCAGGAAATAGATCAATTTTAGGTATTAAATAAATTATAAGTACAAATATATAAAAAAAATAATATCAAATATGATACTTAACTAATGAATTTAAAAGAGATATTATTATTTTGAAATATCATTAAATTATAGAATTCAAACTATTATTCTCAATATCAAATAAAATCATCAATTATTAATAAGATAAAGGCAATTTAGTAATAATTATACTAAAAAAAATCTAAAAATATATTTAAGCACATGATATACTTATAAATCCTACAAAATCATAATATCAATATGTAAAATAATTTTGATACTATATTAAATATTCATATAATCGTGAAATAATTTGATAACTCATTGAATTTCGAATATATAATATTAAATAATAAACTAAAATAATAAGCTATGAATAATTTAATAATGAATATTAACACTTTTATTTGCAATAAAATAATACTTTTAAATTTTAAAGTTACAAGAGTCCTATTATTAATATTAATAATATTTGGAATGTTAAATTGTAATTTAAAAAGCACAAAAAATATGCAATCTGATTCGGAAGAAGAAGAAAGTATCGGAAGTAATAATGAAACTAATTTAATAAAACAAAATACTTTAAGTACAATAGAAATGACTACCTTTAATTCTAAGAATGGTATAATAGATGAAAAGAGAGATATAGATAATGAAATTATAAATACACTACAAGAAAACAATAAAAGGAAGTTATCCTGTTGTTGTAAATCTAATTATAAAGAGAATAAATCAAAAAGTTGTCTAAAAAATTGCAGAATTAAATATAATAAATTTAGAAATAGAAGACTTTGGCTTCAATATTCTGAAAATAAAATAATGAATCATTCAAATTGTTTTACTAGAAGTTATTGTAAATTAATAAATTGTTATGATACCATTTCATTAAAATGTTGTTGTTTGCTTTGTGGAATAAGAATATGCAATAGAGAACTTTGCAAAAGTTACGATCAAACATTCAGTATAATGGATGATGATGAAGCAAATTTTAGAAGAGACAAATTATTAAGAAATTTATTTTTAATTAAATTTTATGCAGCTTTATTTTTAAAAATAATTGCTTTTCTATTATTTTATTTTTTTGAATCAATTCGAGAATATTTTTTAGTAGTTTTTTTAGCATGCGTAGGATATATTGTTTTTCAGATTTCCTGTAATTTAAGGCATTATTTTTGTCCTTCAATTTGGAAACCCAAACATGATGAAATTAATATAAATGAAGAAAATGAATATCACATAGAAAATATAGATCACAAAGAATTGCAAATCAGATGATATCCTAAACTTATACAAAAATGTTTTTGAAGGTATTGATAATCAAAAAATTAAGATCGATCAAAGTTTTTCTATTTCATTTTATTTGATAAAAAAATTTCTATAGCTCTAACCATTGAAGGAGCAGCAGTGGTTGGAGCATGGATTTTGGATTCATAACCATATTCCTTTAGTAATTTAGATGTGTTATTACCAAAAGTTGCAAAAGCTGAGTTTTTTTGTGTAAAGTTTTCAAAATTATCTAAAAATGCTGACACATCTGCAGGAGTAAAAAAAGTTATAACATCATAAGCATTGATATCTAAATCAGTTAAATTGTTAGAAACTATTTTATAAACTATTAGACTTGATAAGTTTAACTGATTTTCAAAAAATGAACAGATTTTAATATTTTTTTCTTCAGAGCAAGGGAATAAATATTTTTCAGTGTTATGTTTTTTAAATAATGGATATAAATCTTCTGCAGTTCTACCTCCAACAAAGACTTTACGTTTCTTCAATTGAATATATTTTTGTAAATAATTAGCAGTTTGTTCTGAAATACAGAAATATTTCATATTAGGATTTATTTCAATTTTTGATTCTTTGCATAAAGAGAAAAAGTGATCTATTGCACTCCTACTAGTAAAAATTAGGGCTGTATGTTGAGGAATTATTACCTGATATTTTTGAAATTCTTCACCAGAAACTGGTATTACTTTCACAAATTTCCTAAAATCTAAATCTAAATTTTGAGTATTAGCTAATCTTAAATAAGGAGAACTAGGATGCGATGGTTCTGGTTGAGAAATTAATACTTTATATTTATAATATGGACTTTTAGCTTTATTTATCATTATTATAGAATTTATAATAAAAGTTTTTAATCTATGAATAATAGATTAAAATATTTAACTGTAGTTTTCAACTTTAAATATGAATATTTTTGAAATTAGTATTATTATTTATTTTTTTTCATCTAATTTCAAAATACTTCTACAAATATATGTAATTTACTTGAATTTTAAGTATTTTTTACAAAAAAACTCTTCAAAAGTTATCCAACTGAATCTATTTTAAATTTAGAGTATAATTTATTTCTAATAAACTTTGACTATATCTTTAATTAGTTAGACTTCATTTCAGACATTTCTAGTTTAAATTTTGTCAATTTACGTTTAGTATCTTGAGGGAAAGAGCTTTTAATTAACCATGAATAATATGAAGGATCTTTTAATAACACTTTTTTTATTGGCTCTCCCTTATATTTTCCAAAATTAAAAATGGGTATTCCTTCTTTATTATAAATCATTCTATTTGCTAAATCTATCATGTGTTTTTGAAAGCTAATTTTATGTAAGGATAACATATCATTTTCAATAGTAGAAATTTGATTTCCATTTATATCCATTACAGATTTACCTTCATAACGTTTTATTTGAGAATTTAAAACTTCTAATGTTGCAGAAGTATCTGCCATTGAGCTATGAGCATTTTTTAGTTCTTTATTACAATAAAATTTGTAAGCAGCTGTTAATGTTCTTTTTTCCATTAAATGAAAAATCTTTTGAACATCTATAATATTACTCTTATCTATTCTAAAATCTATTCCGCATCTTAAGAATTCTTCAATCAAAAGAGGTATATCAAATTTTATAATATTAAAACCTGCTAAATCACAGCCTTCTAAAAACTTAAAAATTTCTTTTGATACCATTTTAAAACTAGGGCAATCTTTGACATCTTCATTATAAATTCCATGTACTAAACTAGCTTCTTTAGGAATAGTAATTTGAGGATTGATTCTTTTGGAATAAGTTTTTTGCTCTTGATTTGGCATTAATTTAATTATGGATATTTCTACTATTCTATCTTCAATAGTATTTGTTCCAGTAGTTTCTAAATCAAAAAATGCTAAGGGTTTTTTTAAATTAATTTTCATTTCTATCGTTTTGTAGTTCTCAAATTTTTAAAAATTATATAATTTTTATTTTAATATTCATTTATCATTTAAAATAATTTTAAATAGTTCAAATATATAAGATAAAATTGCTTTATAAAATGATTTTTATTAAAATATATTTATTCTTTCTTTATTATTAAATAATTAAATGATGTTGCGTAATAATTTATATTTTGTCGTATTTGGCAAAGTGAAATATTTGTTTTTAAATTAAAAGCAAATATAAAAAAAAGATCCTTCACTGCGTTCAGGATGACATAGGTTTACAATTAAATTACTGCATAACTATTGAAGTTAATTATCTAATTAATAAAATGTAAAATTACAAAAAATAATGTAGTTAATAAAATGTTTAAAAAGTTTCGAAATAGGTTTTTATAATTGTAGTATGAAAGATTTAGATTTATCTGAAAATAGAGTAACGAATTCTAATATCGTTAAAATAAAAAAAAACGATAAAATTATTGGAAAAATATCTCCTAAAAATTTAGAATTGGAAATGACAATTTTAGGAGCTTTAATGTTGGAAAAAGATGCGTTATCTTCAGTTGTTGATATATTAAAGCCAGAAACTTTTTACAGAGAAGCCCATCAAGAAATATATAATGCTATAATACAAATTTTTAATGATTCTGCACCTGTTGATATTATTACCGTAGTTGAAAAATTAAGAAAAAATGGAAAACTAGAATTTGTTGGAGGTGCACATTATATTACTTCCTTAACAAATGCTTTAGGTTCTAGTGCAAATATTGAAGAACATGCAAGAATATTATTAGAGTTTTCTATTAGAAGAAATGCTATTTCTTTATCTAATAAAATACAATCTTTTGCTTATGATGATACCAAAGATATTTTTGATATTATTGATAAAGCAGAACAAGAATTATTTGATGTAGGTGAAAGTTTAATTAAAGGAAGTTATAAAGGTATTACCGCTTTATTAAAACAAGCATATAAAGAACTTGATAATAAAAGAAATCAAAAAGATGGAATAATCGGTGTTCCAAGTGGATTTATTAGTATTGATAAGGTTACTCAAGGATGGCAAAAGTCTGAACTTATTATTATAGCTGCCAGACCAGGAATGGGTAAGACTGCCTTTTTATTATCATTGATTAGAAATGCTGCTGTTGATCATAATATTCCTGGTGCAATTTTTTCTTTAGAAATGTCGAATTTACAATTAATAAATAGAATGATCGCTTCTGAAGCTGAAATTGAATCTGAAAAATTAAAAAAAGGTTCACTTGCTGATCATGAATGGGAGCAACTTATTCACAAAACTAATAAAATCTCTCAATCCAATATTTTTATTGATGATACTCCTGCCTTATCTATTTTTGATTTAAGAGCAAAATGTCGAAGATTAAAAGCTAAACATGATATTCAGTTTATTGTAATAGATTATTTACAATTAATGTCTGGATATTCAGGGAAAAATATGGGAAATAGAGAACAAGAAATTGCAGCTATTTCAAGAGCTTTAAAATGTATCGCAAAAGAACTTGATGTACCCGTAATTGCAGCATCACAATTAAGTAGATCTGTAGAAACTCGAGGGGGAGATAAAAGACCACAACTTGCTGATCTAAGAGAATCTGGATCTATTGAACAAGATGCTGATATGGTTATGTTTTTATATAGACCAGAATATTATGGCTTAAATGAAAAAGATGATGGAACTCCTTTAGATAATGGATATACTGAATTAATAATTGGTAAACATAGAAATGGACCTCTTAAAACTATTGGAATTAAATTTATTAATAGATTCACCAAATTTACAGATTTGAATAATGGGTTTTCTTCTAATGAAAATTTATTGATGAGTAAAATTAATACTGATTTTTAAATTTCATATGAATATTTATCTAAAGGATCTTCATATTGATTGGAAAGTCTTTTGTAATATATTTTTATGAAACAGCAAATTGCTATAATAACTGCTACTGGGATAATTATAGCTAAATACCACAAAGTATTATCATTTCCACTAGTATTATTTGTTTTATCTTCATCTAATTTAGAAACTCCAGTAGATTTTTCGATAGTTTTAGTTGTTTGAATGTCATTTTCACAAATATTTATTGTAGCTACATTATCAATTTCTTGAAGCAAGGTACCATTAGAAGTAACATTCTTTGTATTATTTTCAATTAGGAAGCTCTCATTCAAAAGTGTAATGTTAAAAATATTTTCAATTGTATTATTCAAAATTAAGTTGATTTTTTGAAAAAAAGATTCACAATTTTGAATTAAAGGAACAAATTGATTTCTATCTAAAAAATGAGTTCTGACAGAGGATCTTTTATTATCATCTTGAAAACAAAAACCTAGACGAGAATAATTAGATCCTATTTTATCTTCAAATAATGGATTGAAATGACTTCCATTATCTTCAAAAATATAGCCTTCAGTTAAGTAATTTATTTTTTATTATCAAAAAAACTATCATCTAATTCTAAAATTATTCCATTTTTTTTCAAATTATTTTTAAATCCGAAAGTTCCTATAGATTGAAATTTATTTCTTTTTTCATTAAAATTTATCTGTAATAAGTTTATAATACTAACATTCATATTTGAATCTAATAATGATCTTCTTCGTTCAGTAATTATGGCTCCTTGAGTTATTTGATTTTGAGATATTTCAATAGTATTTCCAAAAATTTTAGAAATTGATATTTGGAAGTTAACTGATTTAGTATCATCAGTCAATGATAAAACAATGTTACTAGTACTCGCTGTTATTGAATTTAGTAATAAAATGTCTTGAGTATCAATTTCAATATTTGCTACGATCTTAAAAACTCTAATATCTAATAAACTAGTATTTGTTAAAATTATTCCCCATTTATCAGTCTTTTTATAATATAATCCCGAAGAAAATATATTAGTCCCATTTATAAACATGAGACCATCAAAAGTTGGAATCTGATTATTTATAGAAGAAATAGGATATCCTGTTCCACTAATATCATCTAAATCTATTTTTTTAGTTTTAGTTGATAATGAATAAACATCTATAGAGCCTATTGATTCATTAGGAAATGTAATAAAATAACTTGGATAATATGATATTAGTGTTATATTTAGGTATGACACAAAAAGAAAAAGAGCTTACAAAAATTCGAAACAAATATTTATCAATAAAAAGTTGTTTAAGCGAGAAAGGACGTCGTTT
>JAAGZN010000214.1 GCA_024206165.1 Bacteroidota bacterium | reverse complement strand
GCAGGACGTGACTACAGGGGCCAGGCAGCAATCATACAACAACAGCAGCAACAATTCCGAAAGAATTGGATTAAATTCTACAGCCGTCGCCTTCGAGCCACACACAGGATGGGTTCAGATGGTCCAGGATGGCAGAAGGGCGCCGTAGTCTTGATTTCTGACCTGGCTAGTCGGAGTGGCCGTGACCACCCCCATCCCAGATTGGCAAGAATCACTGGCTGGCTTGATGACCAGAAGAGTCAGGCTATCCTGACCTACCAGGGCGGCACCGTCAACCGTCCTGTCGGGAAGCTTATCTTCCTCGTCGATGACCAACAAATCCCCCAGCGGGGATTGATGTTCGACCCCCTCATTAGGGATGATCAAGCAGTATTCGAGGGCAACAAAGATGTGTTTGATGCTGACGCCACCGGGGAGGCAGCAGATGCTGTCATCGGCCCGGCCGCCGTACAGGCCGCCCTGGCCCCTCTGGGCCCCCAGAAGCAACCTGGTGATACCACAGGCCATGTCGCAGAGCGTAATGGCCCTGCTTTGGCCGCCCCGGGCCCTCGCCGTTCTCTCAGGGAGAGACGGCCCACTGTACGCTATCAGTGAAGTTGAAGGAACTAAAAACAGTGAAAAGTCCAGTTTGAACGACCTGTGGTGTGAATTGCTGTAGATATTTCCTAAGTCCCCAATTTACACTT
>JAAGZN010000213.1 GCA_024206165.1 Bacteroidota bacterium | reverse complement strand
CCTACCAACTATCCGACTAATACCCCTACTAATGCACCTACCAACTATCCTACTAATGCACCTACCAACGATCCGACTTTTGATCCGACCTTTGATCCCACATCAGATCCTACTTATGATCCTACTACTGATCCTACCAACGATCCTACAGGAAATCCTACATCAGACCCTACTGATGACCCCACTAATAATCCTACACCTATGCCAACACCATTTCCTACTTCTCCTGAATGTACAGAATGTAATCCAAATCAGACAGTTTATAGAAAGCCATTTACAAACATAATAAAGTATGATTTTAATCATCTTAATACATTTTGTAACATAACAGAATTTATTTTTGAAAAACTTATTTGTTTTGAATTAGACGATATACATGTATCTGGATGTTATAAAAACATAACTGATAATGTTAAAAATAATATTTGTGACAATCTTAATTTAACAGATTTTTCGCTCCCTTTCTCAAATCCTGAAACACCATTAATAAAAATAGAGTTAGATGAATGTATCGATAAATCTATTAATGTAACTATAGATGGGGCAATAATTGCCGAAGATAATGTTCCGATTATTTTACATAATGCTACAGGATATTGTGAAGAATGTGCTTTGAAATACAGATTTGGATGCAATTTTTGTGGTAGTGGTTGTTTAAATGATACAGAAGTTATTAGTGAAAATCAGGATGATTATATTAAATACAAATTTAATTTTGGGTTTTGTCCTGTAGAAGAATTTTATATTGAATTGCCTCCTTGTAGAACTTATGAAGATGTAAATGTTATGGTAGATTGTTATAAAACTGAAGTTTCAGAAACACAATCACTTGCATGTAGTGAACCTATAACTGCATTTGGTAACAGTAGCTTTGCAAGAATTAATCTAATAGATCAAAACTGTACAAATTCAACTGTATCAGTTTTAGTTGGTTTAGATGGAAATAATGTTGTTAAGCCTGAAGAATCTCCTATTGTTATCAAAGGAGATAAAGATTGTGAAAATTGTACAGTTCATCATAAATTTGAATGCGGACCTCCAACAAATGATCCTACTCAAGATCCTACTACCGACCCTACCAATGATCCTACTAACGATCCTACTTTTGATCCGACCAACTATCCTACATCTGACCCTACCAATGATCCTACTAACGATCCTACTTTTGACCCTACTAATTATCCTACTAATTATCCCACCAATGACCCAACTAATGATCCCACTTTTGATCCGACCAACTATCCTACATCTGACCCTACCAATGATCCTACTAACGATCCTGCTTTTGACCCTACTAACGATCCTACTTTTGATCCGACCAACTATCCGACATCTGATCCTACTAACGATCCTACGAGCAATCCGACCTATGATCCTACTAACGATCCTACTTTTGACCCTACCAACTATCCTACATCTGATCCTACTAACGATCCTACTTTTTATCCGACATCTGATCCTACTAACGATCCTACGAGCGATCCGACCTATGATCCTACTAACGATCCTACTTTTGACCCTACCAACTATCCTACATCTGATCCTACTAACGATCCTACTTTTGACCCTACTAATGATCCAACTAACGATCCTACGAGCGAT
>JAAGZN010000212.1 GCA_024206165.1 Bacteroidota bacterium | reverse complement strand
CGTTGGCGGCCAGGGGGCGCGCCACGTCTCTGGGGGCTTTTGGTTGGCTGCATAGGAGGAGAGGGTTAGTGTTGATCCGGTCCTCAAGGGCCTTGTCAGAGGGAATGGAGACTCCTTTGAACGAGTATCCAAACTGGTCGACCACATGTGTGGTGACGTAGATTTTCAGCTCCAGGAGCTTCTTCCCTTCCTCCCTCCATACCCTGATACGCTCCTCGGGGTCCTCAGGTAACTGGATGTCTTTCATCGCCTCCTTGATTTCCTTCAGCGAGGCAGTGAAAGCGACGTCATCCACGAAGGCCTTCTTCAGGTCGTCGGTGATGAGGTCGACAAGCCAGTCGGGAATCTTGTCTTCATCATCCTCCTTGTGCTGCTTGTAGAGCTCGGGCGTGGACATCAATGCCAATTGGGCATGGCTACCCGAATCCACTGCGCCAAAGCACGGGCTCACCTTCACACAGGCCAGCAGCTTCCGACGGGGGTCGCCGGTCAGGGTGGGGACTCCCTCGTCGGTGCCTTGTACCCAGAAGCAGTTGGCGAGGCAGCCGGCTGGATCCAGTCTGGTGCGGAGGTAGAACCCTTCTAAGTCGCCGGTCCCCCACTGCGGTGTCAGGGCCATGCGGAAGTAGGTGGGCCGCAGGTCTGCCACGTAGCTCTTGGGGGCGGCTATGTTTGAATTGATGGTCTCGTTCGTGCCCCTCTTTTTCTGCGATGGATTAAAAACCAGTCGGACTGGTGTGTTAGCGCTCTTAGGGTTATACACGCAGAGTAACCCTACGAATTGAGAGTACTGGCCTACATTGTGACTGTTGATTCCCGCAGCGATGACCTCCGGCCGCTGCAAGTACTCCTCCACCGTGTAGGTGACGCCTTGCTCGTGCTCGTTCGCCAGCTTCCAGGCCAGCTCGCAGGCGGACTGCGGGCGATTCTTGAGACCAGCTATGATCCTCTCGGTGGCTCTCCTCGCCTCTCCACGGAAGCTATGCTGCTCTTCTGCTGGCATCCGGAGGATGCGGTTGAGCTGAATCTTGTGCTTCTTCCGCCCCTTCTTGACCTGCCAGTACCTGAACTCCCGGCCGGCGGCGGGACTCTCCAGGAGCATCTTGATGGTGAGCTTGATCGAGGGCGCCGCGTCGTCGTTGGGCCCGGCGGGCTCGGTGTCGTCCAACAGCTCGAGGGATTTCTTGAGCATCCGTTCGAAGGAGAGCTTCTGGGAGGAGAGTTCCTTGATTCTCGGACAGCACCCGCGGCAGTTGGAGGCAATGTTGTGGAGGTCGTTGATCTCGGTGCGCATGAACTCTACTTTCTGTTCCATCAGGTAGCGCTGTTCCTCCACCGACTCGCCATTGTTGGGGTCGTCCTCGTTGATCTCCTTCCCCAGCCGCCACACTTCCCTTCCCTCGGCCCTGCTGGCCGTTCCTAGGGCTGTGGCAAGGATGTTGAGGCAGGATACCTCCTGGGCGCCGCTGCAGTTGGCTGGCTTCGGCTCCTTGTCCCAGAGGTCCGGGTCCCAGGCCGCACGCATCGCGTGCAACTGGGAGGTCAGGGCGGTGGCAGCGTCATCGCTGGGCCCATGGTTGCAAGGCTGCCTGAGGTCCTCATCCAGGGTGGAGGTCACGAGGGAGTCCTCCTCGATGTCGGTGTCGTAGTCACGCCCGAAACGGACACGACCTAGGGACAACCCTGGTGTCGGCTCTTCTTCGTCGCTCAGGACTTCCTCGATGCTGGGCCGAGAGCCCCAGGGGGGGCTTTGGACGTCCGCCAGCTCCTCTGAGACTACCTCCAACCGTGCCGCGTGGAGGGCGGAGTGCTGCGCCACGAAATCCTTGTCGGTGTCGTCCTGGCCGGGAAAGTAGCGGTCCTTCGCCTGCCCCACGCAGAGGTACCGGTGAGTGATCTGTGACCGGAACAGAGCAAGAGCGCCGGAGCTATCGAGCAGCTGGCCTCCTTCCGGGGTGAGGCAAGGCAAGGGGTGGATATGCAAATCGGAGCCCACCAGCACACTGTAGTTAGTGGGCTTGTCCCGCACCTGGACTGCGTGGCTCCCCTTGTACTCCTTGGCCCACTCCGGCGGT
>JAAGZN010000211.1 GCA_024206165.1 Bacteroidota bacterium | reverse complement strand
ATAATAATTTACCTCAGTATTATTAGTACCAATATTTTTTATTTTAGCTTTCCTAGCGATATGCGGAGCAATAATAAGCGCAACGATCGTTGAGAGTTTAATCAATATGTTCATTGAGGGCCCGCTAGTATCTTTAAAAGGATCTCCAACAGTATCTCCAGTAATAGAAGCTTTATGAGCATCCGATCCTTTAAATTCCATTTTACCATTAATTTCAACTCCTTTCTCAAAAGATTTTTTAGCATTATCCCAAGCACCTCCTGCATTAGATTGGAAGATTGCCATAATAACTCCACTAACAGTCAAGCCTGCTAAAAATCCTCCTAATACTTCTGGGCCAAAAGCAAAACCAACAATAGTAGGAGAAATTAAAGCCAAAGCACCAGGTAAAATCATATGTTTAATAGCCGCATTAGTAGATATTTGAACACATTTATCATATTCTGGCTCTGCTTTTCCTTCCATAATACCTTTGATCTCTTTAAATTGCCTTCTCACTTCTCTAACCATAGCCATAGCAGCTTTACCAACAGCATTTATTGCCAAAGCAGAAAATAAAAAGGGTATCATTGCCCCAACAAATAAGCCTGCTAAAACATCAGATTTATAAATATCTATAGAATCAATATTGGCAGTCTTAACAAAAGCAGCAAACAATGCTAAAGAAGTTAAAGCAGCAGAAGCTATTGCAAATCCTTTACCAGTAGCAGCAGTAGTATTTCCAACAGTATCTAAGATATCAGTTCTATTTCTAACTTCTTCGGGTAAACCACTCATTTCGGCAATACCTCCAGCATTATCAGCAATAGGCCCAAAAGCGTCGATAGAAAGTTGCATTGCCGTTGTAGCCATCATTCCCGAAGCTGCTATAGCCACTCCATAAAAACCTGCAAAATAAAATGATAAATAAATTCCAGCAGCAAATAAAATCATAGGCAAAGCAGTTGATAACATTCCAATGCTAAGACCTGCAATAACATTAGTTCCATGACCTGTAGAAGATTGATTAACTATAGAATTAACTGGCCAACGTCCCATAGAAGTAAAGTATTCTGTTATTAAACTAATTAAAGTGCCAACTCCTAAACCAACAATCACCGAATAAAAAACACTAAGAGAAGTAAACTTTTGTGATCTCATTGATAAGTGTTTTGGTAATAACCAAATAATAATAAAATAAGAAAAAATGGCTGTTAATATTATTGAAAGCCAATTTCCTATATTAAGAGCTGTTTGAACATTACCATCATCATTTTTAATACGGACAAAAAATGCTCCAATCAATGAAAAAATCACTCCCATACTTCCAATAACCATTGGTAATAAAACCGGAGCTAATCCTCCAAAATTATCTTTATTTAAAGTATCAATTTCACAACCCAAAAACATTGCAGCAATAATCGTTGCAACATAAGAACCAAAAAGATCAGCCCCCATACCAGCTACATCACCAACATTATCACCAACATTGTCAGCTATAGTTGCAGGATTTCTAGGATCATCTTCAGGAATATTAGCTTCTATTTTTCCAACAATATCAGCTCCAACATCAGCAGCTTTTGTAAAAATTCCTCCTGCTACTCTTGCAAATAATGCTACACTTTCTGCTCCTAAAGAAAAACCTGTCAATGTTTCTAAAGTTAAATTTAAATAATGTCTATTATAATCATTAAGACCATTTGGAAGGAAGATTTTAAAAAATATAATAAAAAGGATGCCTAAACCTAATAAAGCAAGTCCAGTAACTCCCATTCCCATCACTGTACCACCTGAAAAAGCTATTTTAAAAGCATTTGCTAAACTATGTCTAGCAGCTTCTGTAGTTCTGACATTTGCTTTTGTAGCTATTTTCATCCCAATGTAGCCTGCTAAAGCTGAAAATATTGCTCCAATTATAAATGCAATTACTATTAATGGATGTTGATCAGGACTTTTAATGCTAATATAATATAGAAGAATACTAACTACTATAACAAAGACTCCCACACTTTTATATTCTGCTTTTAAAAATGCATCTGCTCCTTTTGCTATGTTATCAGATAAATATTTCATTTTATCATTACCAGCAGATTGTTTAGAAATCCATGAAGATTTATAAATTGTATATATTAAAGCCAAGAAACCGATTAAAGGTACTAAATATGATAAGTTTAACATTATTATTTTCGAAAGTTATTAAATTTTAATGATCTATTATATCCGATATATATCAAATGTAAATTGAGTAAATGAATCAATGATTAAGCATTGATTATCAATTTATTCATAGCAATAGATAATTTGAAATAATTTGCATCTAATATATGGATATAAATTGAATCAGCAATTAATTAACTTAAATTGCCAATGAATCACACTAAAAAATCCTGTGTCATCCTGAGCGAAGTGAAGGATCTATTTAAATATATATTTTTGATTTTAAAATAGATGTTTCGCTTTGCTCAACATGACAATCGGAAAATTTAGCGCAACTGTAATTAATTAAGAGCCCCCTGCCGGAGTCGAACCAGCGACCTACTGATTACAAGTCAGTTGCTCTACCAGCTGAGCTAAGGAGGCTTAAAATATTATACTAAATTAAAACCGAACTCCTTTATTTCAAAATTTTATATATGTTTTTATTGATTTTAGTATTAGTTATTAATTATTTTCTTGAAAATCTATGTGATGTATTAATCTTATTTATTTTATCCTGTTATAAGTATATTATTTGATTTCTAAATATTGAGAAGCTTTAAATAATATAAAATATTAGAATATTATAATGATATTCATATAATTTCATTATTAATATTTTTAAGTCCATACGTTTATTTTAAATTAAATCATTTATTTTCTATGAGAAAAATTAACATTATTATATTGTTTTCTACTTTATTTTTTTATAATTGCACAATTGGCAATAATGTGTTTTTACATAATAATAAAAATAAACCGACTAATTCTAATTATAGATTCATTTCTCATAGCTTAAAAAAAATATTTCCTTTTTTAATTCTTCCTATTTCAAATAAATCTTCTTTTATATCAACGTACAATTTTGATGATAGTTTTTATAGTAATAATGCTTCAGAACAAATTACATCTATTTTAGGTTTATCTGATCAAATATTAGTATCGGGTGAAGCAATGAATGGTTCGATCTTTACTTTCTCGAATTATTTTGATAGTCCTTATTTAGGATCTGTAATTTAATAACCTAAATGATTGGCTATGCAGAATTTTCAATGGTATAATTCCATTCAGGATGAAATTTGTCGCCATTAATGTTTATAGCATCCATATCCTTTTTCGTAACTTCTATCCCTTTTTCGT
>JAAGZN010000210.1 GCA_024206165.1 Bacteroidota bacterium | reverse complement strand
TTTTTCCTTTTTTGATATCTTTTTCAAATGAAAATTTATCCATTCTATTCCCTCATATAATAATTTCTGATCTGTGGGATATCTAATATAACTTTCATAACAGGTCGCGTCCATTAATAACATATTTTTGTTTTTTATATAAGGGGACCAATAGGATGATAATATTTTTTGTAATTCTTTTATATCTAATTTTTTGGAAATTTCTACTCTTATTTTGCTTATTAATTTATAGTCAAATTTTATTGTCCTATCATCAAAATAAACATCACAAAATATTTGAGCATCTATATTCCCTCTTATGCATTGAGCCAATTTTCTATCTGAATAACCTGTGTATGCTTTTAAAATCTCTAGAGCTATTTTGCCTTTTGGAGTAAATAGGGCTTCTGGCCCTTTTTGATTATGTTTTAGTTTTAGTTTCTTAATTATTTCTTTAAATGGAATTGCTCTATAAATTTTACCTAAATCAGTAGCATAAAATCTTTCTTTTAATATTTGGATTTTATCTTGAACATCAAGAAATGGAATATATTTTTGAAAACCAGAAAATCTTTTTATTTTTAGCATAATCGATTATGGCTCGATTAATAATTACCCCGGGTTTGGGCAATATGCTTGATTTTTGGGGTAATTTTTCTATTAAATATACCGCTAAATCTTTGTTTTTAACTAAATTTTATTGATTTTTTCTTTTAACGAAACTCCCTATTTTAAAATTGCTTGGTAGCAAGGTAATGCTCGATAAAAAGGAGGAGAAGCATAATTGAGTTTACTTATTTTGATTCTCATATTAAATAGTTTTTTAGGATTTTTTCGAGACATTACAATAATAAGTGGATGTTTACAATTATATATTTGGAGTAGTCTATCATCACAATTAAAAAAATCCATTTTAACTTTCAGATCTTTTTGCTTGAATAATTTATTAAGTGGATTATCCAGAAATGCATTGTTCCCTAAGGATCTGTAATTTAATAACCTAAATGATTGGCTATGCAGAATTTTCAATGGTATAATTCCATTCAGGATGAAATTTGTCGCCATTAATGTTTATAGCATCCATATCCTTTTTCGTAACTTCTATCCCTTTTTCGT
>JAAGZN010000209.1 GCA_024206165.1 Bacteroidota bacterium | reverse complement strand
TATAGGGCTCAACCAGTTCTGGACTGAAAGGTTTTTCTTTGGTCAGCAGAAGGAATGGACGGCTGAAATCACTTTTCTAATATCAGTCACCGCCAGCTCCATCTCCCAGCGCCAGTATTATAGTAACTAGAAGTTAGCGCGACCTCCGGTCACGCTAACTTCTAGCTCCTGCGGAGGGCCTCGGGTCGCTTCGCTCCCCTCGTGCACTGCGGCCGCGGCCTCTCCGTTTCACCCTTGCGCCCACCCGTGCGCACGCGGCGCACCGGTGGGCGCACCGGTGAGGTGAAGTTGTCCGGGAGCGGCCACCGCTTCCCGCCGGTAGTGGCACAGCACTTTGATCCTGTGAACCTAACATGCATGACTTCTTCTCTCTGCGAGGCGATTTTGGCGAAGCACGGAGGAGCACAGAGGACAACTGGTTTTCTAAGGGTCTGATGGTTGGAAGATTGTTTAATTCCTGTCTGTTTCCAGCCGCACCACCTCGCCTTCGGCGGCTCCCCAGCTCCCTACTCCGGTTCCCTACAGACCCCAG
>JAAGZN010000208.1 GCA_024206165.1 Bacteroidota bacterium | reverse complement strand
CTAAGTTTCCACTATGTTTCATTGGGAACCTTAAGAAACACTCGCAGTAATAAGTTCTACGCTGTTCCCATGGACAGAACTGTTGTAATACGTTTGTTTACAACGTTTTAGAGCAAATAGAATCGTTTTATTCCATGCAAATAACGTACTTTATAAGAAATTGGGCTGAACTCTTATTGCAGGGCTAAGATTGCACTAAGTTTCATGGAGAACTATAAGAAACCCACGGGTAAAAAGTTCTAGGCTGTTCCCATGGACACAACTGGTGTAATACACATTTTTAGAACGTTTTTGAGCAAACGGAATCGTTGTAGTCCATGCGAAAAGCGTACTTTAATAAAAATTGAGGTTAACTCTGATTGCGGTGCTAAGTTTTCACTAACTTTCTTAGGGAGCTATAAGAAACCCTCGGTTTAATAAATTTTACGCTGTTCCCGTGGACAGAACTGTTGTAATACATATGTTTACAAAGTTTTAGATTAAACGGAATCGTTTTAGTCCATGCGAAAGGCGTACTTTATAGGAAATTGAGGTGAACTCTTATTGTTGGGCTAAGTTTTCACTAAGTTTCATGAAAAACTATAAGAAACCGTTGAAGTAATAAGTTCTAGGTTGTTCCCATGGACAGAACTGTTGTAATACGTATGTTCACAACGTTTTAGTGCAAACAGAATCGTTTTATTCCATGGGAAATGCG
>JAAGZN010000207.1 GCA_024206165.1 Bacteroidota bacterium | reverse complement strand
CATCAGATCCTCGGTAGTATAGTGGTGAGTATCCACGCCTGTCACGCAGGAGACCAGGGTTCAATTTCCCACCGGGGAGGCTGATTTGGAGATAGTCGTCCCTGTAACTTTTTTTCGAAGAGAGCCTTATACGAATAAAGTTTTTCATGTGCTCAAGACATATTTACCTATCTCTCATTAGTTGTGTTGATATTTGAGTGACATGGAGCAAAGTTTTGACTTTTGCCTTAACAGGACTGGATTTTTTGAAAGACACCTTTATTGCAATCAATTTTCTTTGTAAAGCTGATGCAAAGACATTTGATTTCTGTTCCAACATCAGATCAGATCTACGGTAGTATAGTGCTGAGTATCTCCGCCTGTCACGCAGGAGACTAGGTTCAATTCCCCGCCCGGGAGGCTGTTTTGGAGATTGTTGTCCCTGTAACTTTTTTTCGAAGAGAGCCTTATACGAATAAAGTTTTTCATGTGCTCAAGACATATTTATTTATGTTTCATTAATTGTGTT
>JAAGZN010000021.1 GCA_024206165.1 Bacteroidota bacterium | reverse complement strand
TCCTAATCCTTCTAAATATAATTGCAATGCTTGTCTTTTTATAGCTAAAGTTGCCGCCGTTCTTTTGATTATTACTGTATGTCTAAATTTACATCCTTTGCATTTATAACGTTGTTTTCCTTTTGCCTTTCCATCTTTTGTGCATACATTATGATGGCATTTAGGGCATTGTTTGTTTATCATCTGTATTTTTTGCTTTGGTGAATATACAAATTTACCAAAACTATTCTTTAGTAGCAATACCAATAAAAGTTATCTAACACAGAATCACCCATTAAAATAATATTTTGGAAGTCATCATTATTTTGGTGGTTATTTTTAATATTATCATCAATATTAGATTTGTTGTTAGTATGATTTTTGTCATGTTTATTAATTGTTGATAGATTTTTTAATTCAGATTTTTCATTGGAGTTATTATAAATGGAGTTTTGTGCAGAATCATACTTATTTTTATCATCACAATTAAATAATAATAAAAACAAAAGAAAGGAAAACAACTTTTTAAAAAACATAACTTAATAACTTTATAAAACACAAATTTATCAATATTTATATCGGTTTACAATGAAAAATAAAGTAAAGTTAGTAACGCAATAAAATTCTTCAAAAAATGAATAGTAAATCTTAAAAAATTTTATTAAATTGGCTTCTGACTATATTCTTTATATTATGAATGTAAGGATTTATTAAAATCTATCTGAAACTATTTGATTTTAAAGAGTAATAACCAATTATCAGATATTCTTCAATTGGAAGTAATATATTTACTTATCAAGAGATATTAATTAATAATATTTTCAATTAATATTAAGATATACTCAATTAATATTAAGATATACTCGACATATATCAAGATGTATCTAAAACCGGTTATTTTCATATAGAAAAGACCGATTATCAGATATTCTTCAATTGGAAGCAGTATATAACAATTTTAAAAATATAAATTTTAAATTCCATTATGATAAATAAAAAAGAATTTAGAGATTTTGCAATAAAATCCCAAAATATATCAGGTTCTACATTTGATTCATATACTAATCAGATAGAAAATATGACAAGATCAGTGATAGAAGAGCGACCAGCTCATTTTCGTGAAGTTGATGTATTTTCTAGATTGATAATGGATAGAATCATTTTTTTAGGAACAGATGTAAATGATAATATTGCAAACATAATAATAGCACAGCTTTTATTTTTAGAATCTGTAGATGCAGAAAAAGACATATTATTATATATTAACAGTCCAGGAGGCTCAGTATATGCAGGACTTGGAATTTATGATACTATGCAATATGTATCTCCAGATATAGCAACGATGTGTACAGGTTTAGCAGCTTCAATGGGAGCAGTATTACTTGCAGGAGGAGCCGCTAAAAAAAGATCAGCATTGCCTCATTCAAGAATTATGATCCATCAACCTTTAGGAGGAACTCGAGGACAAGCTACAGAAATAGAAATCTACTTCAATCAAATGCAAGAAGTAAAAAAAGATATATATAAGATCTTATCTACACATACAGGAAAATCTATGGAAGATGTAGCAAAAGATGGAGATAGAGACTATTGGATGAGAGCTGATGAAGCAAAAAAATATGGTTTAATAGACGAAGTAGTAACAAAGAAAAATAATAAATAATGAGTGAAAAATTATTCTGCTCTTTTTGTGGAAAAGGAGACGATGAAGTAGATGCAATTCTTTCAGGAAAATCAGGACATATTTGTAATGACTGCGTATCAAGGGCAAATACAGTCCTAAATGAAGATCTAGATATTGAGGATGAATTATCTGATGAAGATTTTGAATTTGATGAAGAAAATCCTAATGAAAAATCAAATAAAAACAAACAATTAAGTGTTGAGAATATTGATTTTGAGAAAGTAAAGCCCAAAGATATTAAAAAATATTTAGATGAATATGTTATAAATCAAGATGAAGCAAAGAAGATTTTTGCAGTTGCTGTTTATAATCATTACAAAAGATTAAATTATTTAAAAAAATTAAAAGAAGAAAAAAAGAAGGATGATGATGTAATAATAGAAAAATCAAATATTATTGTTATTGGTGAAACAGGAACAGGAAAAACGTATCTTGCTAAAACATTAGCTAACTATTTAAAAGTCCCTTTTTGTATTGTTGATGCTACTACATTGACAGAAGCTGGCTATGTTGGAGAAGATGTAGAAAGCATTTTGACAAGACTTTTGCAAGCAGCTGATTATAATGTTAAAGCAGCTGAAATGGGTATTATTTATGTTGATGAAATAGATAAAATCTCAAGAAAAAGTGCTAATCCGTCAATAACTAGAGATGTTAGTGGAGAAGGAGTTCAGCAAGCTTTACTAAAATTATTAGAAGGAACTGTAGTAAATGTTCCACCTCAAGGTGGTAGAAAACACCCAGATCAAAAGATGATCAAGGTGAATACTGAAAATGTTCTTTTTATTTGTGGAGGAGCTTTTGAAGGTATTGATAGAATAATAAAAGCAAGATTAAAAGCTAGACCTTTAGGTTTTGCTACTGATATCAATACAGGGGAAATGATAAATGAAATTGATAAGAAAAATCCATTTTCTCAAATATCAGTACAAGATCTTAAACAATTTGGTTTAATACCCGAGCTTGTAGGTCGTTTGCCGGTTGTAGGTTATCTAAATCCTTTAACCAAAGAAACTTTAAAAAAGATTCTTACAGAACCTAAAAATGCGATTATTAAACAATATCAAAAGTTGTTTAAAATAGAAAATATAGATCTAAAGTTTAAAGATGATGCGTTAGATTATATAGTTGAAAAAGCAACAGAGTTTAAATTAGGAGCTAGAGGATTGCGTTCTATTTGTGAATCTATAATGAATGACGCTATGTTTGAATTGCCTTCTAAACAAGGAATTAAAGAATTGATAATAGATAAAGAGTATGCTTCATCTAAATTGGATAGAATTAATAGGCATTGTTAACTTAGTATAGTTATTTATAAATTCTGTATTTTAAAACTTCAAAATAATTTTTAAAATGAAGAATTATTTTGCGAAAAACCTTAAGACCTATTTTAAATTAACAATGCCAATTAATAAGGCTAGCTAAATTATTGTGAATGCAAAATATATAGCTCAATCCCAATAATATGTCATTTTGAATTTATTGAAGGATCTATATTTCAATTTGAAATATAGATGTTGGTTTATTTAATATGACTGTTTATATTAGTTGAATTTAAAATTAAAATTATGAAAAAGTTAAATATTTTATTATTAATATATATTTTTAGTATAACAGGTTGTGGTAGATCTGTTAAAAGATTAACCAAAGATAGTGATGTCTATGATTTAAGTGGTGATTGGAGTCATCAAGATTATAAGCAAGCCTCAAAAGACTTATCACATAAAATTTCACATAGTGGTTGGGTTGATAGATTTAAAGCAAAAAGAAGAAAAGCAGGCAAGAATCCTGAACAAAGTGAGCCGAGAGTTTTAGTTGGAGATTTGATTACAAAAGTAACAACAAGTTTAATTAATCCAGAAGACCTATCAACTAATTTAGAAATAGCTTTAAATGATGCAGGTATAGACGTTGTGTCTGGAGGATCTTTTAGAAATCAAATTAGAAAAGAAAGAAGATCGCAACAATTGCATGCATCTGAATCTTCTAAAGCTAAAGAGGCACAAGAACTGGGAGCTAATATTATGATTACAGGTATGATTACTGAAGCCGACGATTTTGAACAAGCAGGTTTTTTAAGAAAAAGACGTGAATTCAGAATCTTTAAAGTTATTTTAAAAATTATTGATGTAGAAACTGGCTTACAGTTATATACTGCCATTACAGAAATTAAAAAATCTATCAAAGGATAAAGTATAAATATCCAAGACTTATGAGTTTAACAATGCAAATGGTTGATAAATTATGTTATCAGCCATTTATAATATTTTACAATAATTATGAAAATCATTACGCAAGCTCTTTTCTTATTATTTTATTTTAATTCGATATTTTCTTCTTCTGCTAAAGAAAAAGATATTTTAATAGGAATACTTGAAAATCATGAAGATGAAGAAGGACAAAATTTTTATAATCATAAGAAATATGTTCGAATAGCATTTACTAAAAATAAGAATGATTGGGAAAAATATATCAAATTAAAAAAAGATAAAAATGGAGGATTTTCTAAAGAAATTGATATAAATGGTAAATGGTATAAATATGATCTTAAAAACTTTCATCTTTATTATCCTTCTGAAATAAAATGGAATGTTTTTTATAAAGGAAGAATTATAGATAATTTAAGTTCTATAAGTACCCCTTATCCAGAGCCAAAAGGTAAATATATTGATAAAGATGATGTGTTATCTTCTTGTAATATTGGGATTCAAAAAATAAAGGAACTTGATGAATTAAGATTTAAGAAAGAAAAATATATTAATAAGAAGGCAATAAATTCTAAATACTTAGTTCTATCAACAAAGAAGAATAATCAAAATAAAGATATAATTAAAGAATTCACTCCAACAACATCAGAAATTCAGAAAGCAATAGATTTCCTACATAAAAAAATGTATTTTACAAAAAAAGGGAAAGAATATAAATTAAAAAAATCATATCAAACAAATAATGGTAATATCAAAATTATTATTTTAGATATGGATACCATTGAAGATGATGAATGTAGTTGTGGAAAAGAACATCCCAAATGGACTATAAACGCATGTATAGCATTGATAAATGGAAAACCTAAATTAATAGGAAAATCAAATATTGAATTTATTGATGCCGGAGATTATGATAATAATGGTAAAATAGAATATTTATTTAAATTTGACACAGGATTTGTAATAAATTATATTTTATTTTATGATAATTTTGAAAAACAAATTGAGTTTGAAGTATTTTCTTCCTAGATTTTATTTAAAGATCAATATATAAAATGCAAAATAAATTATTAAATAGAGCTTCATTTTTTAATCTTTTCTTTATTCTATTATTTTTTGGCTGTTCTGCTTTTTATTATAAACATAAAAGATTTAACAAAAGTTTTGAGCATTATGATTTTCTAAAAGCAAAAAAAACCTTAAATAGTAAATCAGGGATAAAGTCAAAAGGCAAAGATAGATTGCTATATTTCTTAAATAATGGAGTCATTTCACATATGATGGGCGATTATGATGAAAGTAATCTATATTTAGAAAAAGCATATAAAATTGTTAGAAATACAAGAGCAAGCATAGGAAAAAATATATTAAGTTTTATACTTAATTCTACAGTCTCAGATTATATGGGCGAAGATCATGAAGTGCTTTTGATAAATTATTACAAAGTACTAAATTTTATTCATCTTGATGATTATGATTCCGCTTTGCAAGAATGTAGAAGGATGGATCTTGGATTAAGAATGCTCAAAGCAAAATATGGAGATAAAGCAACTTATAAAAAAGATGCATTTTTATATACTTTAATGGGAATAATTTATCAAGCTGTTGGAGAATATAATAATGCTTTCTATTCATATAAAAATGCAGTTGAAACATATAGAAAAGAATATAAAAATCTATTTAATATTGATGTTCCCAATCAATTAAAATTAGATTTATTACATACGGCCTACGTAATGGGTTTTTTTTCAGACTTAGATCATTATGAAAGGTTATTTGATATAAAATATGATCATAAAGAATACAGCCAAGGATCTGATTTTGTTTGTATATGGAATAATGGTTTAGGACCTTTTAAGGATAGCTTAAATATAATGTTTGTAGTAAACCCTGCTGTTGGAGGTCTTATAAATTTTAAAAATGAAGAACTGGGATTAAATTTTGCTTTTCCAATACCTCCAACCGCTTCAAGAGCGAGTATTACTGATACATCCATATTTAGGATTGCTTTTCCTAAATATGTAGAAAGAAAACCAACATTTACTCATGGAGAAATTGAAGTTAATAATAAGTCATATAACTTTGAAATAGTAGAAAATATAAATGCTATTTCTTTTGCAGTATTAAAACAAAGAATGGTATGGGAATTTAGTAAAACACTGATCCGTTTATTTATGAAAAAGATAGGAGAACATAGTTTAAGTAAAGTTAATGAAGCAGCAGGATTAGTTTATGGAATTTTTAATGCAGTAGTAGAAAAAGCTGATACAAGAAATTGGCAAACAATACCTCATAGCATCTATTATAACAGAATAAAGTTGGTTCCAGGAGAACATGAATTGAAAATTAAATTGTATAATAATATGAAAACTTTTTACACAACAAAAAATATAGATGTCATAATGAAGAAAGGAAGGACTAAATTTTATATTTTACATACCTTAGAAACTAGGAAAAAATTATAAATAATGACAGAACTTTGTTAGCTTTAGCGTATTCTTTATATTTACAAAGTAATAAAGTAAGTATATTTATTAAAATAGATTTTTAAATTATAAACAAACAGATTAAACTTTTTATGTCCAATCTGAAAAGAGTAAGTATATATCTAATATTTTTAACAATATTTTATTTTAAAATTGATAAAGTATATGGATATAGCGAAAATGATACGCCTGCAATGACGGTTTTAAAATATTTAGGTAAACATTCATATCTAGGTTTTAGTAGTGGTGTTGGTTATTCTTCTTATAATTTCAATATAAAATCTGAAGTGTTGACAGTTGTTATTAAGGATAAAAAAGATTTATTCTTATGTCAAAAATTAATAGACAAACCTCCTAGAGGTGTACCACAAGAATATATAGTATATAGATTACTTTGGCCAAATGAAGTTAACTTTAAGATGGATCCTTCTGATAGTTTAAAAGATGAATTAGAAACAAAAATTTCTGAAATGGATAGTAATGGCACAAAAAAATTAAACGATGTGAACATTTCAGCAACTACAATGGATATTCCAATTAGATTTTCTTATTTATATGAATTTGAAGGCAGAAAATTCAGGTTTAGTATAGATCCCTGTTTGACATTTAAGAAAACTTCTGTATTCAATGTTTCTACAGTTGCTAAATCACCAGGAGATAAAACCAAAAAAATGGGTAGCATCCCAATACAAACTAAATGGTCAAAAAATTTATCCATTCCTATAAGTTTTTATTATAGAATGATTCATACAAAGCCTTTAGATATTTTTTTATGTGCTTCAGCAGGTCTACTTTTTGCTTCTTGGAAACTAGGGAGTGAACAAGATTTTTATTATAGATTTTGGAATGTAGGACTTATGTTTGAATATCCTGATCAGATTAATTTTAACCCCTTTTTAAAAGTTTATTATCAAAAAGCAGGTTTCCCTGATCCAAGAATAAAAAGAAAAGAAATGGTAGGTATTATTTTAACTACTTCATCTTTTTGTATCGAATTTGGAGTTCGTTTTAAAATCCTGCCTGATAAAAGTAGATGTAATATTCCAAACTGTAGTATAAAATATGATCATGTTCATGGTCATACAAATTTTAGAGGACGCTCTTATTTTAATAGTTAATATTTAGAATTTAATTTTTTATTAATATAAATAAATTGGTATTTTGATATTAAAGGAAATAGTTAACCCTTTAATTATGTATCGAATATATATTTTAATTAACATCATCTTTTGTGTCTCTTTTTCTTCTTGTCAATATTCTAAACAAAAACACAATCGTAATTCAAATATTATATCAATAAATAGTGCCTGATAGAAAACTCTTAATTTTTAATATTTTAGCATCAAATTTTTATTATCAAAATAGGTTTTCTCATTTTATATCAACATATTTTATTAGTGATAGATACCGATTGTATTTTTTCTATAATATTTTATA
>JAAGZN010000206.1 GCA_024206165.1 Bacteroidota bacterium | reverse complement strand
TATAACGTTGTTTTCCTTTTGCCTTTCCATCTTTTGTACATACATTATGATGGCATTTAGGGCATTGTTTGTTTATCATTTGTATTTTTTGCTTTGGTGAATATACAAATTTACCAAAACTATTCTTTAGTAGCAATACCGATATTTTAATAATATCATCTAATAAACTATAATCTTTGCTATAGAAGGTAATATAACCTATAGCATCAATAATTTCAGATAGAAATATATCAGATTTATTTATTAATAAAGTTTTAAGAAAGGGTAATGCATCAACACCGATTTTTATAATAGTTCGTATAAAAATATCTCTAGGTAAAGGATAATTTTTCTTTTTGAAAATATTTTTTGGTAAGCTTTTGTGTTGATTATTTCCAATTTTTCCAATATATTTGATAAGTTCTTTAATAGCAGAAGTTCCGAAGTTTGCTAAAGCATTAGAAATTTCGATTTTTGTATAAAGACATTTTTCTTTGCTTAATCTTAAACATAATAAAAATATAGCATCATCATATTTCCTTTGTCCTAATAATTTTGCTGCTACGCTCCTTTTTTGTGGATCTTTATCATTAATAAGTAGAAGTAATTCTTTATTAGAAAATTTAATATAATCTTTCAAATAATTTTGATCTATTTCACCCCTTTTCTTTCTTTCAGAACTAATCATTTATTTAAAATTATTTCTTAAATAAAACTCATTTATAAGATTTTAGCAAGTTATAAATATATTATATAAAAATTTGTAATTTTATACTCAATTTCAATTAAAAATAATGTACGCAAAAAAAGATATAATAATTGTTGGACAAGGAATTACTGGATCTTGTCTTTCTTGGCAATTATTAATAGGTGATAAAAAAATTGTTGTAATTGATACTCCTAACAAAAATATTTCTTCATTTATAGCGCCAGGCTTATATAATCCCATTACTGGAAGATCTTTTCAAAAAACTTGGCTTGCAGATATTATTTTCCCATATATGGAAAACTTTTATAAACAAATTGAAAATATAACTAATTCAAGAATAATATACCCTAAAAATATCTTTAAACCTTTTAAAAATTCAGATCAATTTAAAAAATGGAATAATTATAATGATTTTGATGAAAAGTATATTCAACTTATTGAAAATCATAATGATAAAAATTTAAAGTTTAAGTTTGGAGGAATAAAAATACAAGGATCAGGATATGTAGATATCAAAACCTTTTTAAATAAAACTAGAGAACAATTAATTGCACTAAATTCATATTTAGAAGAAGACTTTAAACATGATCTTCTCAGAATAGATGATAATAAAATAATTTATAAAAATATCATTGCTGATAAAATTATTTTTTGTGAAGGTATTTATGGGAAATTTAATCCATTCTTCAAAAATTTGCCATTTCAAATTGTAAAAGGTGAAATATTATATGCAAAGACTAACTTCATTTTAGATATCATTTACAATAGAGAAATATTTTTATTACAGAATCATACCAATAAATTGATCATTGGGTCTACTTATGAAAGATTAGAAAATCTTAATTCCAATAATGAAATATCCAAACTGTTAGTTTCCGAAAAAACTTCATCTCATTATTTAAAAGATAAAGTTGAAAAATTATTCAATTTAAAAATAAAATATATAAATCATAAGATTGGTCTTAGACCTTGCACTATTGATAGAAGACCTTTCATTGGATTTCATTCTAAATATAAAAATATTGGAATACTAAACGGTTTAGGAACTAAAGGAGTTTCATTAGCTCCATATATGTCTTTTATTTTAGCTAATTTATTATCAAATAAGCTAGGAGAAGAAAATATCATTTATAATCAAATTAATATAGCTCGCAAAAATTGCATTTATTAAAATATTTCATCCAATTTATTAATATGCATATCAAAATAATATTATTTATTACCATAAAAGCATAATAAAAGTTTAGAATTATAATTTCAAAACTATATTTGAATATAATATTAAACATCAACAAAGATTATGAAAAAAAAATATATCTATTTGCCATATATGGTATTTACCATTTTATGTTTAACTTTTAGTAATTGTAATAATTTTCAAAAAAAAACATCAATAGTTTAAAATCTATAAAAAAAGACTATAAAAATAATTTTTATAAGTATTCAAAAAGTTTAGCTAATTCATTAAATTATTATTTGCCAAAAAGTAGTATAATTAAAATACCGACCATCTGAAGATGGTGGAATTATTATCTTGACTGTAAGTCGCAATAAGCTCTAAAGAGCTACTCTAATTGTAAGTTTTCAATGTTACCAATTTTATGAGCATCTATATGGTTATTTATATATTC
>JAAGZN010000205.1 GCA_024206165.1 Bacteroidota bacterium | reverse complement strand
CAGAACGTTGTAAACTTACGGTTTACAACAGTTCTGTCCATGGGAACGGCCAAGAACTTATTACTTCAACGGTTTCTTATAGTTCCCCATGAAACTTAGTGAAAACTTAGCCACGAAATAAGAGATCACCTCAATTTCTTATAAAGTACGCATTTCCCATGGAATAAAACGGTTCTGTTTGCTCTAAAACGTTGTAAACTTACGTATTACAACATTTCTGTCCATGGGAACTGCCTAGAACTTATCACTTTAAGGGTTTCTTATAGTTCCTTATGAAACTTAGTGAAAACTCAGCCCTGCAATAAGAGTTCACCTCAATTTCTTTTAAAGTACGCCTTTCGCGTGGAATAAAACGACTCCGTTGGCTCAAAAACGTTGTAAACATACCTATTACAACAGTTTTCTCCATGGGAACAGCTTAGAACTTATAACTTCGATGGTTCCTTATAGTTCCCCATGAAACTTAGTAAAAATTTAGCCCGGCAAGAATAGTTCACCTCAATTTCTTATAAAGTACGCATTTCCCGTGGAATAAAACGGTTCTGTTTGCTCCAGAACGTTGTAAACTTACGGTTTACAACAGTTCTGTCCATGGGAACGGCCAAGAACTTATTACTTCAACGGTTTCTTATAGTTCCCCATGAAACTTAGTAAAAATTTAGCCCGTAATAAGAGTTCACCTCAATTTCTTTTAAACTAATCATTTCCCATTGAATAAAACGGTTCTGTTAGCTCTAAAACGTTGTAAACAAACGCCT
>JAAGZN010000020.1 GCA_024206165.1 Bacteroidota bacterium | reverse complement strand
TTTTGCATTTGTATCTTTGTTTTTTCAATACTAGGCCATCCTTTGTATATGTAGATGATTTACATTTTGGACATTCTTTCATTTATATAATTTTTGGTTTAATATATAAATTTAATCAAACTATACGAAATTAACAATGCTGCCAAAAAGACTTTATAACTTGCCTTAAATGCTTTCTTTTTTGTTCAATACTATCAATTTTTTGCTTTGCATACATAGATTTCCTTCCAATGTTTAACCTTTTGATTTTTATTATTTTTTTTTCAATAATTGATTTTAAACTTTGGTATTCATCAATATTTAGATAATTGTTTGTAATTTCTTTAGTATATCTATCTATAAGATTATCATATTTAAAATAATCATTAAACTCTTTGAAATTAATAAGTTTTTGTCCTTCTTTTAATTTATTATATTCGATATCCAAGTTTTTAGCTGTTTTTGTAATATCAAAAATATATTTTTTAATTTTTAAATCATTTGTTTTATTCCGATATAATTCCAAAATTTCTTCTTTTGCATTATTAATTGTATCATTATTAACATTAAATGTTTGATAAGCTTCATCCAATGTTATTAAATATTTATTTATCTTAGATTCATATGAAACATGAAATTTCTGAATGTTTTCAAACTCAGTTGATTCGTTCATTAATTTTTCATAACAGGCATCTGATTTTTTTATTTCATTCTGTAAAGTTTCAAATTTTAAATAAGCACTGTAAATTTTTTCTTTATTTAAATAATCTTTTTTATAATCTGCAATCTTATTTTTTAAATTTTCATTTTCTATTTTCTGAGTATTCCCTATTTTATTTAAATACTCAAAATATCTTTTAAAAGTTTCAAAATGTCTTTTAAAGTCACCAGAACAAAATTTTGTAAATGAAGTCAAATTTTCTATTCTTCTTATATATTTTAAAGCTTCATTTGTAGCTTTGAAAACAATTTTTTTATTTGAAAACTCATTTTTTTTATTCTTAAATAAGCTTAAAATTCCTTGTTTTAATTCAGTATTTTTTATGTTATCAATACCTATTTCTTTATAATCGGACAAAGCTTTATTAAATTTTTGTATATATATATAAAATTTTGATTTATATCTTTCTAAATCATTTAAATTTGATATATTATTATATTCTCTCTCTAATTCTTTAATCGTAGTTTTAAACTTTTGAGCTTTAGTTAGAGATTCTTTAATTTTTGAATTAAATCGAAAGTTAGTTGACCTAAAAAAGTTTCGAAATTTTGCAAATGCAAATGCGAATTTTGATTCTTTTTGAATTAATGGTTTATTAGAATTGTCTTCTTCAAAAATTTCATCAAAAGAATTAGATGATTTTTTTACATAGAAATTTCTAAACAAATTCTTGAGACCATATGCAGCAGAATCTTTTTTAATATCGGCATCGCACTTCTTATTGAGGTTAAAAACTCCATACCAATTTCTTTTCAGATTTTGTTGATTATTGTTATTACAAGCTAGAGATAAAATAATCATTAATGTTAATATTTTTATATTTAAAATTCTCATATTATTATAGTGTTTAGTTTTTTGTTATACAAATATACGAAAACATAACTACAAATCCAAATATGATTATGATTTTACAATTTCATAAGGCATTAAACTTAATATAATTAAATTTATAAATTTAATTATATTATTTTCGTATGTAAAACATGGTTAATTCTTTTATAATTAAATAAAGAAATCCCGTTTTCATTAATAGGAAATTGAAAATTTATATACTAATCGTAGATGAAGTATATACTCGACGTATATCCGTTAGATTAGTATGATATAAAAATAAGGGGAAAATTAACTATCTTCTCCATGCTTACTTGATTGACTTTTTAAAGTAAAGAGAGTAAGTGCAGATAAAGGAGAACTAAACGTATATCAAA
>JAAGZN010000204.1 GCA_024206165.1 Bacteroidota bacterium | reverse complement strand
CACTATCTTTCATGGGGAACTATAAGAAACCCTCGAAATAATAAGTTCAAGGCTGTTCCAATGGACAGAACTGTTGTTAAACGTATGTTTACAACGTTTTCTAGCAAACGGAATCGTTTCATTCCATGCAAAAGGCGAACTTTATAAGAAAATTAGGTGAACTCTTATTGCGGGGCTAAGTTCTCACTAAGTTTCATGGGGAACCATAAGAAACCCTCAAAGTGATAAGTTCTAGGCCGTTCCCATGGACAGAACTTTTGTAATACGTATTTTTACAACGTTTTAGAGCAAACAGAATCGGTTTATTCCATGCGAAAGATGTACTTTAAAAGAAATTGAGCTGAACTCTTATTGAGCGGCTAAGTTTTCAGCACGCTAAGCACTGTCCTAAACCTAACCTGAGCCTGGTTTTGAATTTTGCAATGAGTGCCATATTGTATCAAGACCATTTGACGAGGATTATAGACAGGGAATTTCCTGTAACTATTTCAGCATCTTGCACTTGATTTATAACAAATTGATCATGGAGATTCAAATAAGCCTTTGAAACATTTTCGATTTTGACCGGAATTGCCATTTTTGATAACATCAAAACTGTCATTGTTAGAATTGTCCCTGTAACTTTTTGAATGTAAGTCAGATTCTGAATTTTCAGAAAAAAGGTCTTGGGCATGTCGTAAAATTAGTTGCAATCATTAAAAAGTTACATGTTCTAAAACACTTTCT
>JAAGZN010000019.1 GCA_024206165.1 Bacteroidota bacterium | reverse complement strand
ATTTGTCTATGCAGACACCACACCAGTAACCAAACTTCTCTATTACATTCCACTTGTCAATAGTCAGCTTAGATCAAAAAGAGAAGTGCATTAGCATTTTGACTGAGCCGACAATGCTGAGAATCACCAGCTGGCATAATCAAAACTCATGTAGATCCAATTGATGGCTTTATTTCAACCCCGTCTCCCCGGGCCCCTGTCTCCTGGTCTCTTGTTCCCCTTGGTCCTGCGCCTTGGCACTTGACCTCCTCTCCCCGTGGCTCCAGTCCCTCGAGCCGGTCCTGCCCGCTGCGTTCCCGAGGTTCCCTCCTGAGGGTCATTTGGGTCGACCTGCGCCTGCAACGGGAACAGTATAATTTAGTGTCCCATTGAGAAATAAGCTACTCTCCATCTGAGAAGGCGTCCCAACCGGCCTCGGACCCGAGTCCCCACTCCGCGTGCGCTTCCTGCCTCCCGGGGGCCTTGCATTGTCCTCCTCCGGGTCGGTCCCCTCGTCCTCCGAGCCGACCTCGGCCTCCAGCTCCGAGTCGGTCCCGACCTCAGCCTCACCCTCTCCAGAGGGCTCATTCTCCTCCTCGCCGTCGGAGTCCTCCGGACCACCGTTCTCTCCTCCTTGCAAACCATCCTGGGTGT
>JAAGZN010000203.1 GCA_024206165.1 Bacteroidota bacterium | reverse complement strand
ATCAACTAGATATAATACAAGAATACTTAACAACAAAACAGACAGCATCAGAGCTTGCTAGAAAATATGGGAGTAGTAATCCTAGCTTTATCGTAAATTGGATAAACAAGTTTAATTTAGAAATAAAAGATTGCCCAATAGTAGATAAAAAGAAGCTGAATTCAGATGTTGCTTCAAACTTAAAATCAATTGAAAAATTAAGAAAAAAAGAAACTAATGAAGTATCAGATGAAACTTTTACGATAAATCAAAAATGTAAAATACTAAAAGAATATCTGTCGAAAGACTTATCTTTAATAGAAATATGTAGAAAATATGATATAAAATGGCGTGCAAGTATATCGAGATGGAAAATCTCAATTGAAAAATATTTATTGCGTAAACATCAAAGTAATAAAAATTTAGATTCAAGAGACCAAGAATTATTAGATTTGCTTATAAGGTCAAAACAGACTAAAAAAGCTAGAAAATTTAGCAAAGAATTTAAAGAAACAATAATCAAAGAATATTATAAAACAGGAGTAACCAAAGCATATTTAGGATCTGTAATTTAATAACCTAAATGATTGGCTATGCAGAATTTTCAATGGTATAATTCCATTCAGGATGAAATTTGTCGCCATTAATGTTTATAGCATCCATATCCTTTTTCGTAACTTCTATCCCTTTTTCGT
>JAAGZN010000202.1 GCA_024206165.1 Bacteroidota bacterium | reverse complement strand
TTAGGACTTTAAAGGAGGATTTAGTTTATCCTAATGATTGGGATAATACCGTAGAATTTCAAAGAGCTTTAGCTCGTTGGATAAATGATTATAATTATGATTTTCCACATCAGAGCCTTAATTATTTAACACCTAATCAAATATTATCATAAAGAACTTAAAGTTGTTTTATAAAACTCTCCCATTTTTTTCTTGACTAAAAGGGGTACATTACAGGGTTTTTAGCATGGAATTAATTTATTTTTATATAATTATTGTTTTTTTTTAGACGAGAAGGATATGTTTAGGTAATTCTTTACATTCGTTTCTGTTTATGATAATATCAATTATTCTAAATGCCGCGTTGGTCTAACCGGTTAGGACGCCGCCCTCTCAAGGCGGAGATTACGGGTTCGATTCCCGTACGCGGTAATTTGATTTGAACTATCATCCTCCAGTTTTATTGGTTAAATTTTTGATTGTTATCATTTGAGAAAGTATAAAATACAAAGAAAAAAAATGTTTAAATAATATTGAGAATGTTTATAATGTAGATTAATTAATTTTCGGAATAATACCTTGACAGCGTGATTATTATTCGCTAAACTTTCATAATTAAAACTTTTTAAGGAGTCAAAATTATGAATAAATTAGTTGATGATGCCTTTCCACCTAATTCAATTTCTTGTGCTGATTGTG
>JAAGZN010000018.1 GCA_024206165.1 Bacteroidota bacterium | reverse complement strand
GCCCGAGTGCAGGTAAGCCTCTGCATGATCGAGCAGGCGCTGGCGGAAACCGAGGGGCACGTTCCGGGATTCCCCAACGTGTACGACGAGTTGGTCTGGATCGACCAGGCGGACAGAGTGGGGCCGAACAACTTGCCCGCCACCAATTTCGCCGATCTGCTGACCAAGGTGGACATCTTCAAGGAGAACCCCGACATCTGGATCAAGAAGTGGAACGAGATCCTCGAAGGAGCCTGGGTCCAGGAGGACATCAAGCATTGGAAGCATCTCCACAAGGGCAGCATCGGCCACCCGTGCGACGAGTTCCGACTCACCGTCAGCAAGCTGGGGGCCGGCAAGCGCCTCCACGTAGGCCGTACCTCCATGGTCTGCCCGCCAGAGGACGACGCTCCCCAGGACCTACCAGCCGGTCTCGGGGAGTTACTACCCACCCCCCAGCACGAGTCACCGGGCATAATTGCTAGGGCCGAGAGAAGGCGAGACAAGCTGATCTACGGGGTGGCGCGTGCCAAGTTCGGCCTCGACCCCAACACGGAGAAAGAGGATAAGTACGCACTAGCCCTGGAACTCCCCGGGCCCGAGGGAAAGTCTTCCTTCCGGAAGTGGTTCTCCTACTACTCCCGCCTCGACGAGAACCGGCTCGTGGCAATGGCTCTGGAAGCCACGCAGGCCATCGCTTCTAGGCGGGCCAAGGCCATCGCCGAGCCTGATGCGCCCGACCTGGAGGAGATCTACCAGCCCATGTTCTACGCGGCCAATGTATTCAAGGAGTTCGGCTGTGAAGCAGCGGACGCGTTCCTCGAATCACAGTCCGCCAGCCCCTCCCGCATCCAGGTGATGCAGGCGCGAGTTGCTTCCGGGCCACCGGATGCCAGACCCCAGCCCGATCAAGAGGGCCGGAACCCCAGATTCTTCACCGAGAAGCTGAAGATCGGCCACGTGCTCCCGGAGCACCTCAGGTCCATGATGCCAGGTATCACGAATCCGGGGAGGCTGAGGCCGAGCCAGCGCGTAGTGGGCCTGGTGCTCGACGCCGTCCACAAGTGGAGGGAGCTCACCAAGAGAAGGAAGGAAAGAGAATCCCCTCCTTCCTGCCCCTCAGAGCCACCCCCGCCTGGGGAGGAACCTGAGGACTACGTATGGGTTGAGGAGGAGCGTCAGGTGGAGCTGGACGAAGCAGCCGCCGCGCCCACAAAGGAACACGTGGCTACCGACCCTATCCCGCTGGCGTTGCGGGATATCACTCTACCTGAGGAGAGGAAGCGTCAGGAACTGGTTGGCAGCTGGACACTTACCGCGGAGAACGCGGCAAAATTGGACGTGGAAGTCCAGTCCAAGAACAAGATGGTGCGTGACCTGCTGCCCCAGGAGGTGCGCTACAGCAACGGTTTCTACGAGAAGCAGCTGCCAGTCCTGGTAGGCCGGGAGATGAGGAACTTCCAGGTTAATGCAGAGGACGAGGGATCGACCAGGTTCATCCTGCGGATCCTGGACCAGGGCTCCCCGCTGGCCAACCACATCCTGCACGACGTCCATCAACGCTTGGGGTGCCACCGATCTGCACACACGTACTACGAAGCCGTGCTCCTCAAGGGGTACTACTGGCCCAAAATGTCGGTCGACTGCGACCGATTCAGGCAGCAGTGCACATCGTGTGCCATCCAGGCCGCGGCAATGCGTAACAATCCGTGTGAAATCCAGGCGCCGGGCGCCGACTACACCCTACGAGAAATGATGGAAGAGGACCCCATGAGCTGCATCATCATCGATGAGACGGGTCCGTGCACGCTCGTCAACCGCAAGAAGGTGTGCGCGCTGATGGTCGTCGAGTTGGTCACGGGACGTATCACTCTGCTAGCCATGAATAGCACCAACACAGAAGATCTCGTCCGCACCCTCAACCGTCTACAGGCCATACGAGGAGGAATGTCCACAGTCGTCCTCGATGCCGCATCCTCGCACCAGGTCATTGCCAACACATCCTCCAGGTCGCGGTCGGGAGGATATCTACGTTCCAAGCTGAACAACGTGGAGACCCAGGAGAAGCTAGCCCGGCTCAACATCCGCGTGAAGGTTATTCCCTCGAATGCCCATCACCAGGCGGGCCTGGCCGAAAATGTGAGCAGGATGATGAAGGTGTTCAATTTCAACGTGCTCCAAGGGATGCGCATCAAGGATGAGTTGCACTACCAGGAAGTGCTGGACCTCATGGCCGGCGCGTTCAACGACCGCACCCGCTTTATTGATGGAGATGGATGCGTACACACCAGCAACACATTCATGCAGGCCGCGCTGCGAGTCGCCAGGAAGGAACCCCAGGACCTGACACAGCTGGTCAACACAAAGAATCGCACCATCAATGCAGGAATGAGGTCCGTGGCCGGGGAAATCCGACGTGTACTCACCGCCTTCGCGGCGCAGCAGATGAAGGCAACGGCCGCGTGGCAGGCGAAGAAGTTTGGTGCCCAGCCCGAGATCCGTGTCGGGGACGTAGTGGTGGTCCTGGACAAGATCATCCTCCACCACTATCGCTCTACGAGGCGTGCCATTGGCAGGATAACCCAAGTTTCCACGTCCGGGCAGAGTTTCCGCATCAAAATGGTCTCTCAGGGTCCCCACGACAGGCGCCCTATCGCGACCAAGCACAGGAAGCACCTGCTGCTGCTGGTGCGTGGCGAGGACATGGGGAAGGGAGTCATCCCACTGGACCCCATGGCTGACCAACAGGTGAATGATCTCATGTCACTGCCCATGCTGGAGATGGAGGCAGCGTTCTTCACCGCGGGACTAGACAAAATCCCGGAGATCACCAAGGCCGAGAAGGAGATGGAAGAGTTCAAAGACCCTGAGGATGTCTTCACTCTGTTCCATCTGAACAGACCCTTCTCCGCTATGCACCTGCTCTACCCGTCGGGCCAGGACACCAATCCCAAGGTCGCTGTCACCAAGGAGGCGCGTAGCCCTGGTGCAAAGGAGCTCCCAGCCAAGGAGGACACGGACCCGGCGGAGCCCCACACAGTCACGAGCAGTGGACGACGTGTAGTGGCACCAGAGCGTCTCGGCATCTAGTTCCCAGAGGATCAGGCAACGTAGACACTGAGCGCTCAACGCACCAATGCAAATCAGCTGTCAAATGGCTTTCATATTTTCCACTTCGACGCGATTGGCTTGGCAACTGTAAAAACAAACCCAGTAACTTTTAAATTATCAGTGTCGCTTTTCACTTCGTGCAGATTAACACGCGTCCAGGTATTACTTTTACATTTGAGGAGTCAATACCCAGGATGGAGAACTACCATCCCTCGTATCGCTCGCTGCAAATGGGGGTGCTGTTAAATCCTAGACGCGTGCTGAGGAGCCGTGCCATCCAGCACGAACCCCCACCCTTCCAGCGATTCAGCAGTGCTCAGCAACATGCATGAGGTGCTCCCTATCCTACTGAGGACCAGGGGCCACGCCATGCTGGCCCTCAAGGCACTCCCCCAACTTGGAGCCACCAAGAAAGGGTTAACTAGCAGTATATGTACAGTACAGTAATCAACCTGCTCTGCACGTGGTCAGGCCCCGGATACCAGCCAGGAGGCCCCACCTCACATGGCTTCACGTGGAGATGACCCACGACTTGGGCCTCCCTTCCCCACCACCAATGCCGCTGCGCGGCGGATGCCAGCCTCCGGCCTGATGGAGGACACAGTGGGCAGCCGCTGCTGCGTGACTGGGCCGGACCAGATGCAGCTGCTGCCGGGTGGCGGATCGGGCCCTGAGTACTACCAGGCCTTCATTCCGCCACACTGTTACGTGACCAG
>JAAGZN010000201.1 GCA_024206165.1 Bacteroidota bacterium | reverse complement strand
GGAGCACCTGGTGCTCCCACACCCTTTGTACCTGGTGCAGGTGACTCAACTGACACCTTGGTGTTGGTGCACTGCCCGTCCAGGGCGCGCGTGCGTCCGTTCCTTTCTTTCTGCAGCTGCTCCAGGACGTTGAAGTCGGGCACCTCGCACCAATAGCCCTTCTTCATGCCTGCGGTAAGCTTGTCCGAGAACTCCTCTTGCGTCGAGGCCGGCAGTTTGGCGAGGGTGCGCCTCAAGCTGCAGTGTCTGCTGTAGCTTTCCAAGAGATTGAGGCCGGGCAGGGAGGAGCCAGGCAGCCTCAAGTACTTAATCTTCATAGCGAACCGTGCAGGTATCTGCTGCAGGTCGGCAGTGGCGGCGGGAGGAGGGAGCCGAATCTTGAGACAGTTCTCACGGAAACCAGCCGTGGCGATCTTGAGGTAGTGGCTCTCGCCCGAGGTGCCCTCCATGCACAGGGGACATGCTCGGCAGGTGAGACAGGCCTCCTGCAGGCGATGCTCGGGTTGCGGGTCCTTGTAGGCGAACTGCTCCAAACGTGAGTGCAGCTCCTCGCTGCACACCCCAGCCGCGAGGAGGGTCCTGGCTGTCGCCTCACGCACCTGCTGCAGGAGGTTGGGATCCTCATTAAGGTCCCCCGCCTCTGTTGCTTCTTCCTTGGCGCCGGCCGGAGGGTCGAGCAGGGCGCCCGCTCCACCCAGGTGATGGAGAGCTGGCTGAGGGGCAGCCACTCTAGCTGTGGGCAGTCCTGAGACGGTGGCTCCAAGTAAAGAGGTAAGGGGAGCGCTGTCACAGTCGTCACCACTCCTGATGGCGCAGAAGCGGCCACTGGTGCCGGGGACGTTGTGCTGCCTCAGGATGCTGTCAAGGTCGGAGTCCTCGACCGGCCAGGAACGGTTGCCTGAGACCAGCAATCGGTCCATGAAGCTGCAGTACCACAGATCTACCCGTCCATGGGTGTCGGTGTAGGAGTCGACGATAGTCGGCTGCAGGTGACAGAGGTCCTGGCCGATGATCCCCTGCAACTTGCCCCCATTGATGAGGATCGCCTTGTCATCCTCGAGCTGGCAGATGTCGGATGTCAGGCCGTGCTTCTTCAGCTGGTGTTTGCGGGCAAACTGGTTCCCGACCGTCAAGAGCTTCGGCCTCAATTTCATAGCTCTGGTCTGTAAACCTGTGTGTTTTAGGAGGTCCACCTGCAGCCGCTGGCCGTTGGCCATTTCCACGATGAAGCTGCTCATAACCCCTTGGTGCACAGACGGCTTGCTTCCCTCCATCGCTAAGGTCTCAATCTTGAAAGAGCGTGGCTCTGAACGAACGGCAAAAGCTTCAATGTCTGGGTTGTAGTAACTTGACTCACTACCGGGGTCAATTAATACATTTATCTTCAGTGTGTCCTCCCCAGAGCCAGAGGGTGAGACGAGGGTGAGGACAGAGTAGAGGGAGGCCGGCCGGCCAATACTGCCCTTGTTGACGCTGCCGGGAGTGGCGTCCTCCAAGCCCTGCAGCACCTGCATGCCTTGACGCCGCACCTCCTTGAGCGTGGCCGCGAAGGCGAGGTTGATGCTGGGGTCGGGGATGCTGAGGCCCAAGCAGCCAGACGTGGTCTCGGGGATGGCGCTTCGCGCATGCGCCTTCTGGTCGACGCAGAACTTTATGTTGCAGGAGCATGCGAGGCAATACACAATCTTCAGCTTCCCCGACGTTTGACCCAGGCGGTTGCAGATGTGCCCGTCCAGGCGCGTAGCAAGGCAATCGGTGCAGTGTCCCAGTTTGGCCACCGCGGCCTTCTGGGCCGGGCCGACCTTGGTGCATGAAGTGAAGAGATGCTCGGTGTCCGCCAGCTTGCGCGAGACACAGTAGAAGCATTTACGAACCCTGTGGCCATCCTTGACCCTGTCCTCAGGAGTATCCTTCTGCTCCGTGCCCTTCTTCTTCTCCTTTTTCTTCTTGGGAGTGCGGGTGGTGCCACCAATGTCTGTGAACCCAAGTGCTCCCTTGGTCTCCTGTGCGCCGGCTGATGGTCGTAGAATGGTGCGTTTGAGCAATTCATAGTCCTTCCACCTCTTGTTCACGAAGTCCAGCACGAACCCCAAAGTGACTCGCCCCTTCTCCAAAGTTGGAACTAATGCATGCAGCTCAGGCGGGGACAAATATACCTTTGAGAAAATGTCATGTGTTAGCGCCGTCTCAAGCGTGTCCTCCCTTGGCATCATCGTAGATAGAGCCTCCAGTTGAGCCGTCATCTTCTGGCACACGATCGTCACCTCTTCTAACTTGGTTGCCGGGCGCACTGCCCGCAGGGCAGTCTCGATCGAGGGGATGGCCAGGTGAGGGATGCCATACGTCCGCTGAAGGCTCGCCATGGCACTGTCTAAACCGTTGGGTTTTCCCTGGAATTTCTTGATCTGGTTCTGTATTTTGGGCCCACAGAAACCCAAAGTCACCGTCAAAGCTTGAGCTTGATCTTCCTGGAAGAGCATTCGGACTTGCTTTACTTGCTGCACGAACCTGTGCCATTCGGAAACCTCACCATTGAAAGGGCTGTAGGTAAGACGGGGTCGGGAGCTGATAGCTTCCTTCCTCTGGTCACGTTCCTTGTCTATGTTGTCGGCCCACCTGGCGGCATCATCCAGACTGGCGGTCGCCGCTGCGAGCACTTGGTCCATCTCCGCGACGTAGAACTCGTCGACCTCGCCTTCCTCCTTTAGCAGGTTGTTGAAAGCCTCCCTAACTACCTTCACTCCGACTTCTACTTGTTTAGTGCGGGATTGAAGGAGATTGCTACCAGTAGCAGCGGAGCCCTGCAGTAAGATGACGCTTCTCTTGGCCTCCACAGTTGCTCTCATGAGACGACCTGTGGCTGTAGTCGTGGATGCGACTGACGGTGGCCCTGGCGGCGGGGCACGTGACCCGGGAGGTGGCGGCGCCGCGCCAGGGGAGGGAGGGGGCCATGGGAGGGAGGTGGCCAGCGGCTGTGGCACCACGGTCGGTGCCGGCGGGGGGTCACTGGTGCCAACACCATCCCAGTTGAATACTGCCTGGGCTGGGGGCGGTGGTCGCAACACTTCCTGGGGAGCCTGGAGCTCCTGGCGCTGTTCCTGAAGGCGGCGGTGCATCTCTGCGGCCAGATTCTGAAGTTGAGTCTGGGACGCTGCCAACGCGGCCATCTGTTCTCTGGCTTGTGCCTCAGCTGCGGCAGTCTGCTCTGCCATCGCCCGGGCCCAAGTGTCCGCTTGTACTTGGAGCTGCTCCGCCATCACTTGCTCCATTTGGCGGCGCAGGAGGGTCGTTTCTGGACCCTCAGCTGGAGGGGGCTGCCGGGGAGGCGGAGGAGGCGGTGGAGTCAGTGGAGGCGGAAGAGGAGGCGGATGGGGCGGGGGCCCGTCGGGGGCCCGCCCGCCGGGAGAGTGGTGTGCACCAGACGAGGAAGAGCTTGTCCTGGACCGGGACCTGGAGCTGGGTCGGGACCTGGACTCGGAGGTGGTGGTGCTGGAGGCGGCGGCCACAGCGGCCGCGGCCAGCTGGGCCTCCAGGCTGCTGTCGCTGGGGGAGTCCTCCATGTCGTCCTGACTAGCCTGACAGTGGCTGTAGCCAGGGACCTGGTGATGGGAAATTGGGGAGGATTACATGAGCGAGATGTCCTCGCGGCTGTCCGCCTTCCTGGACTTCTTGGACAGGCGGCGGGCGGCAGTATGGGCTGCCTTCTCAATCGCCCTCTGGTTGTTCTCCTCCTGCTCAGTCCTCTTGTTCCTGACGTACTTGGCAACAGCTAGGATGGCCAGAAGGAGCAGGTATCCAATGAAGAGGACGAGACCGGCCGCGCTGGTGACACCTCCAAACTTAATCACCTTGTTGAAGTGGATGGCTTGTTCAATGATCAGGTCGATCTTCTCCTCCACCTCAGCGAGGTCGCTGACGATGGGAGCCAGGTCGCAGGACATGCCGTCAGCCCCCGGCTCAGGCTCAGGCCCTGACTCAGGCTCCGGCTCTGTCTCAGCCTCAGGCTCTGGCTCAGCCTCAGGCACACAACCTGCAGCGGTGTGTGTGCTGCATTTGAGACGGCGAGGAGCGGGTGAGTCTGGTTCGGCCGCTGGCTCTTCTGCAAGTCTCTCACGTTCCTCGGCTCGGGCCTTTGCCTCTGCTCGGTCCCTGAGCACTCTTGGGTTGTCGGGGCGGGTTGCGAGGCTAGGCGGGGCGAGGAGGATCACCACGAACAGGAGCAGTAACATGTGTTGAGTGTTGTGAGGTTTTAGTTGGCCTGACGATAGTGGCGGCAACTAAACCTGTGTGTTGCTGCCAGCCGCGATGAACGGTGAGTGGCGGCGGCGGCGGCCTTGGAGCGGCCCGGCGGAGCGGCGGGGTCAGCGCTCTCACCTGTGTTGTTGCCAACACCCAGCTCTGGCCGCGGCCAGGTGGAGGGAGGCGAGTGGAGGGAGGCAGGTGGCAGGG
>JAAGZN010000200.1 GCA_024206165.1 Bacteroidota bacterium | reverse complement strand
CTATAAGAAACCCTCGATGCAAGAAATTCTAGGCTGTTCTCATGGAGAGAACTGTTGTAATACGTATGTTTACAACGTTTTAGAGCAACCAGAATCGTTTATTCCATGCGAAAAAAGTACCTAATAAGAAAAAGAGGTGAACTCTTATTGCAGGGCCTAGTTTTCACTAAGTCTCACGGGGAACTATAAGAAACCCTCGATGCAAGAAATTCTAGGCTGTTCTCATGGACAGAACTGTTGCAATACGAGTGTTTAGAACGTTTTAGAGAAAACAGAATCGTTTTATTCAATGGGAAAGGCATACTTTATAAGAAAGTGAGGTGAACTCTTATTGCGGGGCCTAGTTTTCAGAAGGTTTCATGGGGAACTATAAGAAACCCTCGATGCAAGAAGTTCTAGGCTGTTCCGATGGACAGGACTGTTGTAATACGTATGTTTACAACATTTTAGAGTAAACGGAATCGTTTATTCCATGCGAAAGGCGTACTTTATAAGAAAGTGAGGTGAACTCCTATTGCGGGGCCTAATTTGCACTAAGTTTCACGGGGAACTATTAAAAACCCTTGAGGCAAGAAGTTCTAGGCTGTTCCCGTGGACAAAACTGTTGTAATACGTATATTTACGACGTTTTTGAGCAAACGGAATCGTTTTACTCAATGCGAAAGGCGTACTTTATAAGAAACTGAGGTGAACTCTTATTGCAGGAGCCTAGTTTCAACTAAGTTTCACGGGGAACTATAAGAAACCCTCGATGCAAGGAAGTTCTACGCTGTTCCCATGGTAAGAACTGTTGTAATACGTATGTTTACAACGTTTTAGAGCAACCAGAATCGTTTATTCCATGCGAAAAGCGTACCTAATAAGAAAAGGTGGTGAACTCTTATTGCGGGGCCTAGTTTTCACTATGTTGCACAGGGAACTATAAGAAACCCTCGATGCATGAAATTCTAGGCTGTTCCCATGGACAGAACT
>JAAGZN010000199.1 GCA_024206165.1 Bacteroidota bacterium | reverse complement strand
TATATATGCGAGTATAGAGCGATTATAAAGTTATATAGTTAATGGTATAGTCTGTCTGAAGAGAGCGTAAGCACTCAGAGTCAAATAAGGACATGTCTGTTTATAATGTGTTCATCCTGCTTTAAAATAACGCTTAATCTTTTAGCTACTCTGTGGAAATCTTTGTTTCTTGTCTTTCACATAAAGGAATTCAGAAAGCAGATCAAAGATTGGGTATTTTCGCAACAGTATGTTTCTCATCTCAAAAACAAAATCTTTTTAATCATGAAAAATGTAAAGAGTAGAATAATCATGAAAATCACACTGAGTTCAGGCTTTTTCATTGGACAACAGTGATTGCAATTAAGGCCTGAGTTACACGACGCCGGATTGGGTTCACTTCGGATTGGGTTTGTCAATCCGAAGCGATTATCACTTCGGTTTCCTTGCAATTACACGACTTCGGATCGACTTTTAACCCGCTTTGCACTCTTTGTTACACGACGCCGGATTGCCATGCGCTGTGCATGAGCGAGCCTCTATTTCTCGAGTTTAGATCCGAAACGAGGTTTCGGAGTGAAAATCACTTCGGATTCAAGTGTTTACACGAGAAGAATGCGAAGCGAAGTACTGCGGATTGGTTTTCACTTCACCTCCAGAGCGGAGTGACTTTCACTCCGGTTTCGACAACCGAAGTACTTCGGATTGCCTCGGCGTCGTGTAACTGAAACCCCTATCCGAAGTGAAAAGCAATCCGTAGTGAACCCAATCCGACGTCGTGTAACTCGGGCCTTAAACGCCAACGGGTCTGCCCTCATTGATTTTTGCAAGGGATCAGGGTATTGAATACTGAACGGCAGAATGAATAAACATATTACAATCAATTTCACATGTTTTAATTCTCGGGGCAACAGTTGTGTCGATTTTTTTCTCTTGCGTGAAGAAAAC
>JAAGZN010000198.1 GCA_024206165.1 Bacteroidota bacterium | reverse complement strand
TGGGGTGATCATCCCAGTGAGAATACGTTTTACAATAGTCCTGTCAATGGGAACAGCCTAGAACTGATTACACCGAGGGTTTCTTATACTTCCCAATGGAACTTAGTGAAAACCCAGCCCCGCAATAAGAGTTCACCTCAATTTCCTTTAAAGTACGCCTTTCCCATGGAGAAAACGATTTCGCTAGCTCGAAACATTCTAAACATACGGATTAAAATAGTTCTGTCCATGGGAACAGCCTAGAACTTATTACACTGAGGGTTTCTTGTTATTCCCCATGAAACTAAGTGAATACTTAGCCCCGAAATAGGAGTTCACCTCAAATTCTCATAAAGTACACCTTTGGCATGGAATAAAACGATTCCGTTAACTCTAAAACATTGTAAAAACACATATTACAATGGTCCGGTCCTTAGGAACAGCCTAGAACTGATTACACCGAGGGTTTCTTATAGTTCCCAATGAAACTTAGTGAAAACTTAGCCCGCAATAAGCGTTCACCTCAATTTCCTTTAAAGTACGCCTTTCCCATGGAAAAAATCGATTCCGCTAGCTCGAAACATTCTAAACATACGGATTACAATAGTTCTGTCCATGGGAACAGCGTAGAACTTATTACTTCGAGGGTTTCTTATACTTCCCAATGAAACTTAGTGAAAACTTAGCCCTGCAATAAGAGTTCACCTCAATTTCTTTTAAACTACGCATTTCCCATTGACTAAAACGGTTCTGTTAGCTCTAGAACGTTGTAAACAACGTATTACAACAGTTTTGTCGATTGGAACAGCGTAGAACTTATTATTACAACGGTTTCTTATAG
>JAAGZN010000197.1 GCA_024206165.1 Bacteroidota bacterium | reverse complement strand
CAGGCTATCAAGGCCTAGAGGAAGATTATTTGCATATCAAGCTCCCCAAAAAGAAACCGAAAGGAAAACCTCTAAGTGAAGAAGATAAAAAATATAATAAATCAGTCCATTATGTACGAAATCCGGTCGAATTTAAATTCATAGAGTTAAAAACATTTCAAATATTGTATCAAGTCTATAGAAATAGTAAGCCGAGCTATGCAATAAAAATGTCAATAATAACAGGAATCGTTAATTTAAAAAATGGGTTTTAAAAAGATTCCTCATAAAAGGAACTCATTTTTATAACTTTTTCTAGGTAAACCTGACTTTTGCAGTGCCTCCAAGGTTGTACTTCCTTTTATTTTAAATATTATATATGTATCCTTATCTAAAAATACTTTGAATTCAAAGATTTTATTTTTTATTTCCATCATTAATTAATAAAAAAATTAATAAGTTTTAAATAAACAACAAAAAATAAATATTGAATAAAACACTTTATTAAAGTAAAGTAAAAAAAACAAAAGGGACGGGCATGAGATACAAAGAAATTTATCTTCTGAAATATTTCAGTAATAAATATAAATATTTATTAAAAAACAAATTTTTAGATAACGATAAAATAGAATTCATCAGAATTAGTTTATAAATAAATTTACTTTATTTCATTTTTCTATTTTGCACATCAACTCTAATTTCTTGGGCTAAAACCTTTAATTCTTGCATTCCCTTTCTTATTCTAGTTCCTGCTGCTTTATTGTTTTTATTATAAAATTTCTCAAATTCTTCTTTAAGACTATTTAGTTTATCATTTAATTTCTCAAAATTTTGTTGTTCTTCTTTCATAATATTATATTTAAAATGTTTAATAGATTTTATATATTAGGCTTTTTATATAATAAATGCAAATTTTTAATGTTTAATTTAAGATTAAAATTGAACATATTTTTTAAATAATTTTACTAAGGAGGCACTGCAAAAGTCAGGCCTACCTAGAAAAAGTTATAAAAATGAGTTCCTCTTATGAGGAATCTTTTTAAAACCCATTTTTTAAATTAACGATTCCTGTTATTATTGACATTTTTATTGTATAGCTCGACTTACTATGATTCATATCAGATAAATTAAATTTTGGCATTGTTAACTTAGTATAGTTATTTATAAATTCTGTATTTTAAAACTTCAAAATAATTTTTAAAATGAAGAATTATTTTGCGAAAAACCTTAAGACCTATTTTAAATTAACAATGCCTAAATTTTAGATGAAATATAACAAACTAAAGCTGTAATCAACGATTTTTTATATCAATAGAGACTTTTTCATCGGATCCAAATGATTCATTAAAAAATTTAATTCTACTAAAGATCTGTATATTCCATAATTCATACCAAGAGATACCTTGCAATTTTTATCTGCAATTTCTATAAATTCATTAAATTCTATATGAAATTGTTTTCTTTTATAATAAGAAGTGATGTTACAATTATTGGACTTGAACTTCTCTGTCAAAAAAAGTATTAGTTGTTCTTTGAGAAAGTCTATTGGTGGTATTTCAATATTCATAGTACGGTATCGATTATCTATTGCTTTTTTTACTTCACTAAAGTTATATACTATACCCTCTAAAAAAAGTTTATGTGATAATTTTTCAGGTACATTGATAGTAGTATTATTAATAATATTATGAAATTTATTTACGTCGCTTCCCCATTCAGTATGATATTCTTTTTCTAAAAAAGAAATTATTTCTTTTATGTAACTTTTACTTAAATTAATAAAGTATTTTTCTAAAGTATCTTCAGTTTGTTGTATCGGCTCAATGTTGAATTTATTTAATAATTCTTTGGGAGGTGCAATTATTTTTTTATTTTCACACTCCTCCAGAACAAATTTGTAAATATTATGACATTTCTCTTCTTCAAATTGTTCCAACACATCTATTACTTCGTTGAAATTATCATCAAAGTATTCTTGTATTATAGGAGTAAATATTTTTGCAATATGTCCAATTTTGTTGAGTTTTTTTCCACAAAAACATACGTTACTGTGGAAATAGCTGGTGCATCGTTTACAAAACAAGTCGTAGTTACAACAGTTATTAATACAGTTAAATCGCACATATCCATTAGGATCAAAAAAACGTTCACAACGCGAACACACTGGATAATCCAACTCATTACAATTAGTTTTATTTAAAATTTTATCAAGATATACTCTCCTCAATGTTTTCACAATTGATGTTGATTTATTTTTTTGAACAAAATTATTATAATCAATTGTATATTTATCCGATTTGTACTCTAAATTTTGATACCTAGCCTCGTTGCTATCTCTATCAAAAATGCGATACTTATTCGTTTTCGCATTGCAACGTGTATACATTTTTTCAATTTCTTTACTTTCATTCAGGTTTTTATATGAGTTTTTCGAAGAAGTATAACTTTCGAAATCTTGAACTTGCCATATAACTTTATCATAACAACCATGTTTTTCATCGAATTTTAAATCCAACCTTTTGTGGGTAAAAATATAGTTACCAACTTCTATAAGAGCTCCAATTCTATTATTATTCGGATAGTTATATAGAAGATATGGAAAGCTTGGAAAATCTATATAGAATTTATCCTCATACAGATTATTTAATCTTTCTTGTCGATTTGAAGATTGTTTAATATCTTTTATTATCGCAAATAGATATTTTCCATGATTTTCATTATCTCCAAAATAATCATTATAATCAAATTTTTGGTAATATTCTCCAAGTGTTTGATCAAACATTATAAGCTTATGTATTTTCCTTAGATTATCTATAGTAAAATTTAATTTAGAATATCTTAGTATTTTCAAAGCCTGTTCATTTAATAGTGTTAATCCATATCTACTTACATTTTCATTGAAGCAGGCTTTATACATATCTTGATCAAATATATTATAGCTATCTATTTGATCACTATTCGTTAGCCATTTCGGAGAATTAGATTTTTTTTTATGAATATGATAATCTATTATGAGCTTTAAGCATTCTGCCATTTCATTAATTTCTGTTTCTTTAAAATTTGTACTAAGAAATTCGCAATTTTTTGGGTCATCTTTCAATTCATTGTAAAAGCTATTTAATGAATATCTATTTTTTGTAATAAAATTTTTAAAAGTTCCTTTCTGATAGTTCTCTTTATTGTGATAAAAACAATAATTTCCAAGAGAAGTATCGATACTACCTATTTCATCATATGACCCATCATCATTATTACAAATATTCATTATAATTCTGTGGATATATTTTTCTTTTTCTGTATGATCAGTAATGTCCTCAGGAACAGGAAAATTTTCATCAAAATCTAAGAATATGTTATGATCAAAATCACTTTTAATCTCTCTTTTAAAGTCATCTAATAAGTCGTTTTCTTCACAAAACGTAAGGAATTTACCTTTGCCATTTTTATCAAAATAACCAACTTTCCTTTTATCTTGATAATACTTACCTAATGATTGATCAATCAATTCTGGAGTATTTCGTATTCGTTTATATTCATCATGTTTTACTTCATCATAGTTTACTACATTATTAACATTGCCTCTACCATTACAGGAAAGTAATATTCCTAAATTAAATATAGACAAGAATATTATTATAAAAGGTATTTTTATTAGTCTATTAAAATCTCTTAATACAGAGTGAATAGACTTTTTCCTTATTCCATTTGTATTTTGTTTTTCCATATTATAAATTATTTATTGATTATTAGACCGTCTGCAAAAGTAAAAAAGTTGTACAAAAGGAACGTTTTCTGAATTCCAGATGAACTCAAATATCAATAATACCGAGATCGTTCTATAACGGACTTTATATAAAATCATATTGCTAAGTTTTTTAAAAATATTTTGTACAAAACCATGAAGCCTTTTGTAGACAGTCTATTATTTACTGATTTTAAATTTATAAATAAAAACATAAAAATAAAAATTAACGCCTCTATTTAAAACAAATTTAAGTTATGAAATATAAAAATTTATATTTTGAGATTGTTTAACGGTCACAAAAAAAAATTAACATATTTAAAAAAGCTAGCAATAATAAATGGGGTGGTGTTGCAACTATTAGACCGTCTGAAAAATTAAAATACCGACCATCTAGGTAGGCAATGTCACTAAGTTAATCGAACAAATTTGTTGAAAGATATATGGGGGGGTACTGCAAAAGTCTCTATTGATATAAAAAATTGTTGATTACAGCTTTAGTTTGTTATATGTTAGGTCCCGGAGATTTATATATTGGATTAATCTTAGATTCCCCTTTCTCCGAACTCAAATATAGTAAAACTTTTTCATAAGGAGTAGAACCCTTCAATGTTTTTAAAGGTCTTGCATAATTATAGGCATTTAAAAATCTATCTAAATGATTTTGCAGTTTTTCATGATTTTCATAATAATATTTTTTTATTGTAGTCGACTTAATTGTTCCATTTATCCTCTCCACCTGTCCATTGGTCCATGGATGATAGGCTAAAGTTTGACGATGGTCTATTTTATTAGATATACAGAGTTCTGTAAACGGCGATTTTTGCTTTGTTTTATTAGCAGCACTGAAATATATATTTATTACTCCAAAGTGGAATAAACAAATATTTAATTTACTACAAGAAAAAATACAATCGACAAAAAAGAAAACAGGAAGAAAGGGGATGAGTTTATGGGAAATATTTGTAATAGCTCAAATAAGATTATGTATGAATTTGGGTTATGATGAGCTACATGATCTTTCCAATTATCACACATTATTACGAGGAATAATGGGAATACATCAAAGTGATTTTAGTGAAGGAAAGCTTTATTCTTATCAGAATATATATGATAATT
>JAAGZN010000196.1 GCA_024206165.1 Bacteroidota bacterium | reverse complement strand
ATCTTTAGATACTAACATATCTAAAGTGATTAGCTCTGTTTGGTTTGGATTAAATTCTTGCATTCTGAAATATTAAAAATTAATTAAGATTCAATTTGCAAAATTTTGAGGATTTCCTACGCTGCAATTATACAGCCCCTTAATATTAATATTATTATAAAAATAAAAAATTAATTTTATTTCGCTTAGACAGACTTGCGTTTACAGACCCGTTTTAATACTTCAAAACTTTTATATTTAATATACTTTTCTTTATCATTGTCATACCATAACCAACAATTGCCAGATTGGATAGGCATTTTTATAAAATATTGATTTTTTTTAGATATTTATTATTATCAAATTTAGAGTGAAAAGGCTTTTTAATTTCAAGGGATAATGCACATTTATATTCATCATTTTCATTTTTTAATTTACAATATTTTACGTTATACTCCGAAATAATATCTGAATTAGAATAAGGGTAATTACATGGTTGTTTATTTTTCAAAAATATTATTTGAATATCCGATTTATAATTCAATTTTGATAATAGTAAACTTAAATAATTTAAATGTTTTGAAGGAACTAGAGATCTGTAATTTAATAACCTAAATGATTGGCTATGCAGAATTTTCAATGGTATAATTCCATTCAGGATGAAATTTGTCGCCATTAATGTTTATAGCATCCATATCCTTTTTCGTAACTTCTATCCCTTTTTCGTAAGTAT
>JAAGZN010000195.1 GCA_024206165.1 Bacteroidota bacterium | reverse complement strand
GTTCAAGATCAGACTTAATTTTCTGTGCCCCAAGTGAGTCTTACAAATATAAGTGTACTTATGGGTAACACAAACATAGGTCTATTGAAGGCATAATTGTTAATGAAAATAATTCTTTCACCAATTGTAATTGTTGAGGGTGGTAACCCGGCCTGTTTGGTGGCAGATATGAGTGTGGTAGTGGTGTTTTTTTGACAAAGAAAATTGTTTAAAAAACGGGTTCTAGGGCATGTCTAAATAGCTTGTGTTAAAATTTGTGTTCAATTTTTCAAAAACACCTGTTTTTCATGAGAAAACATATGAAAGAAAACAATCACTGTATTCTCCTGTATCAGATGCTTTCAGTGATTGTTTCGTTTTTAATTTTTTCAAATGAAAAACAGGTCATTTTGAAAAATCGAACACAACAACAATTTGTCATCAGTAACAGAATTTTAATTGTTTTGCCCCTTTCACTGCTTCTAACAACCCAAACATTAAGTTTGGGACCCCAAGTGTGTTACACCAAATTGACCGCCTTCAAAATCTAAACAATTGGGGCCTTTCAAATGTTTGTTGACTCTTATGTTTTTGGAGAAAACGGCCATGTTACAAAAAGTTCCCCCTTTTCATGAACATCCACTGCTGATCTACTTTCGTCAGTGTTTGGTTTTTAAAAATATAAAGGCATGTGGTGGGATTTTTTTAGGTAGCACCATGAGAAAGCTGAGGTTCGTGGCTATCCAGGAGTACAAATTACTTTTGGACAACTTTGGGAAATTATGCATTAAGGAGCAATTCAAAATAGAAACCCTTCCTGCACTGCTCTTGATTTTGCCTGATTTTGACCTGTTTTGGGGGGAAACCAGTTAATTTCTCAACATTCCACCACTTCAACATATAAGTTTCTTACATATTTGGAAAGGTCTGATACAACACGATTTTTCTATGTATGTGGTTCTATGTTCACATGTGCAAAAGTGTCAACCATTTGTAGAAAACCCTTGGGGCACAGAAAATTAAGCCTGATCGTGAACCTCCTCCTAGACAGGTCAATTCGACTTTTTCTACAAGGGACTTGGCAATACCATGGGGTTCACAATCAGGCTTAATTTTCTGTGCCCCAAGGGTTTTATACAAATGGTTGACACTTTTGAACATGTGAACATAGAACCACCAGCATAGAAAAATCGCTGTGTATCAGACCTTTCTAAATATGCAAGAAACTTATATGTT
>JAAGZN010000194.1 GCA_024206165.1 Bacteroidota bacterium | reverse complement strand
CTGAACTGAACTGAACTGTATTTGTGCAGGTGCTGGCGGCCGAGTCTGCAGGCCATGTGTGCCTCGTGCTACGAGTCGTGGTGAGCAGACATGCGGCGGTGCAGTGCAGTGCAGGGGTGAGTATTCCTACCTGGAGAATGAAATCGACCCAATAGTGGGTCTTGGGAACATTGATTACAGCCGACGATGCTAAATCCTCAGATGCCATTCCAGCAGACCGAGTTCCCAGTCGGGCCATTTTCAAAAAAACATAGGGTCCCAAAAACCATGAAAAACGGAGGCCAAAATGGCCAGAAAGTAGCAAAAAATTGCCAAAAAATTGTTGAAAACTAAGGCCCTGTAAGAACTATTTGATTGTTTTTTGCTTCTCCGGAACATTATTATAGCAGACCGCCAGAACTAACGTTAAAACAGCAGACCAATATCGGCCAGGGGCTAATTCAGACGGTGAGGCTTCTCACCGCCTGGGGGAAGAAAAAGCACCCATGCAGTGCAGTGCAGTGCAGTGCAGTGCAATGGTGCCCAGGCGAGGGCAGTGCAGCACGTGGAACACAGCTAGAGCTGGCTGGAGGGCGTCACCGCCGGCCAGCTGCTCGCCTGGCTCTCCGGCTACTGCGCCGCCCTCAGCCTGGACCCCAGTGGAGGAGCCGGCGGCCTGGCAGGTGGCGGCCGGCCTGGCGGTGCGCTGCATGTCCGGCGCCTGGCCGGCGGTGCCGGTGCTGGAGCAGGCGGAGTGCTGGCTGGCTGGCCTGCCGATGGTAACTGTTCCAGAGATGTGCTTCCAGTCCAGGGACCTGCGGTCGGAGGTGTTCAAGGAGGTGCAGGAGGAGCTGGAGGGGGACGAGGACGATGTCACTTCCAACGATGAGGACTATGAATCAGACTTTGTATGTGAGGAGTGTGAGGATTGCGTCAAAGAGAACGTGACTTTGTTGGAGTGCCTCAACCATGTGCTGGAGAAGTGTGGCGAGGAGCCGATGGTAAATGAGGAGTGGCTCGCCCTGCCCTCGCGGAACAAGATGAGGGTCGTCATCTACGTGCACAACCTGAGGAAGCAGCAGCTGGCCGAGGAGGACAGGAGGGAGGGCGAGGGGAAGGTGCCCTGCTCCCCGGTGCACACGGACCAGCTGGAGGAGGAATTCAACAAGGTGGCGACACAAGTCCACAGCACATTCTAGAGGTCTCCAGCCTAATTTTCAGCTACATTATGTAGCCTGCATAATATTATTAATAAACCAACCAGACTTGTCAAACACGTATCCGGTAGGATTCAAAGTGTAAAAATTGCAGACCTGCACCGGCTGTAAGGAATGTCCGGTTACTCCCGACAATACTCCCGGTGGCTGGCCGGCCTGAGCCCGGCCCAGGAGGAGAGCTACCAGCGGACGGCTTGGCCGCCCGCCATGGCCCGCCATGGCCTGGCCTGGCCTGGCCATGGCCTGGCGCGCCAGGGGGCCGTAGCGCAGAGCCAGGTCGGATCCCAGGTGTAGTGCGGTGCAGTGCACTGCTAGGGGGGGATGGTAATACATGCAAAACACCAAAGTTAGGAAATGACCCAATGTCAGTCCATATTCTGATTCTATGGCTAAAATGGGACTTATAACTCTAAAAGAGTAGGGGTCTATCTCGAATATAAACCCTGACCACCGCGAGTTGAAAGTTGTGGCCATTTTCTGAATCTGAGACTCCCTAGTTCACTCAGTGAGGGCTAGTGTGCAGTCTCCTTTGAGGCACCACAACTGATTAGTAGTGACTCTGATAATTGTATTGCTACATTTCAGAGCCACAGGCACAGGCACAGGCACATGACAAGTCACAGGCACAGGCACAGGCACATTCAAAGGCACAGGCGCAGGCACAGGCACTGGCCGATGGTAAGGTTGATCTCACAATGGCCATGCATGGGGAGGGTGCTCTGGCTGGTTGCCATTGTGGAACGTGCAGACCGACATGCACAGGCATAGACAAAGGCATAGGCATAGGCACATGCACAGGCACAGGCACAGGTACAGGCACCGGCACAGGCACAGGCACAGACAATGCACAGGCACAGGCACAGGCACAGTCCTGGGCGATGGCAAGGGTACTCTTGCCTGTGGTGTGGGTGCTCTGGATGGACAGAGCCACAGGAACATGCACAGACATAGGCATGGGCATATGCATAGGCACATGCACAGGCACAGGCACAGGTCGTGCACAGGCACAGGCACAGGCACAGGCACGGGCCAATGGT
>JAAGZN010000193.1 GCA_024206165.1 Bacteroidota bacterium | reverse complement strand
ATGCAAAAAATGGCAAATAAATCAATAGATACAATATTTACAGATTATTACAAAGCATATGAATCAATAATACAAAAGTCCCAACATATTCAATCAAAAGCAGAAACATATACAATAGAAGGTTATAATAGTTTATTCCGCTATTTTTTAGCAAGAATGCGAAGAAAAACAAAATGCTATAGCAAAAGTACAGAAATGCTAGAGTATTCTATTAAACTTTTAATGGCTAAATGGAATGGAGAGATATCTATATTAAATTAGCAATGCCATATTTTCACTTTAAATTTAACTTGTACAAATATATAAAAAAACAGTATAATACAAAATATACATATGTTTATTTAAGTATTATACTGATATTTCTTTTAAAAATGCAATCTAAGTATTTTAATACGCAATTTACATAACTACATAACAATATTTATCATCCTTTTATCAATAATAATAATTTTCTTGGGTTTTTGATCTTTTAATTGTTTGATTACTCTATCATTTTTTAATAACCTATCTTCAATTTGTTCTTTATTTAAACCTGCCTGAAATGATAACTTAAATTTGGTTTTTCCATTTACAGCAATAGGATATTCATAACTATCTTCCATTAAATATTTATTATCATAGGTAGGAAAAACTGCATTAATAATGCTACCTTCCTCTTTTAAAATACTCCATAATTCTTCGCATATATGAGGTGCAAAGGGAGCTAAACAAATTAAAAACTTTTCCAAAATATCTTTGTCTTTACATTTTAAAGTAATCAATTCATTTATGCATATCATAAAAGAGCTTACACAAGTATTAAAAGAATATCTTTCAATATCTTCTTGTATTTTTTTGATTAATTTATTTATTGCTTTAAGAGCTAAAGGATTTGTTTCTTTGTCAGTATAATGAACTTTATTACCATCTTCATCAAAAAATAATTTCCAAACTTTAGATAAGAATCTATAAACTCCTTCAATTCCATCCATACTCCAAGGTTTCGAATGTTCTAAAGGGCCTAAAAACATTGAATATAATCTTAAAGTATCAGCACCATATTTATCAATAACATCATCAGGAGTAACAGTATTATATTTAGATTTAGACATTTTTTCAATTTCTGAACCACAAACATATTTACCATATTCCAAAATAAATTTAGAATCTTTAAATTCTGATCTCCAATTTCTGAATTTATCAATATCCAAGATATTATTTTTTACAAAGCTAATTTCGACATGAAGTTTTGAAGTTTGATATTCTTTTCTCAAGTTATAACTCACAAAAGTATTAGTTCCTTTAATTCTAAAAACAAATTGTGAGATACCTTGAATCATTCCTTGATTTATTAATTTTTTGAAGGGCTCTTTAATATCAATATATCCTATATCATATAAAAACTTAGTCCAAAATCTCGAATATAATAAATGACCAGTAGCATGTTCAGCGCCTCCAATATACAAATCTACATTTTTCCAATATTCTTGTTTTTCTTTACTCACAAATTCTTCAGAATTCATATTATCCATATATCTCAAAAAATACCAACTTGAGCCAGCCCATCCCGGCATAGTATTTAATTCCAAAGGATAATCATCTTTAGTTTTCCAATTTTTAGCATTTCCTAAAGGAGGATCCCCTTGAGGAGTAGGTTTATAATTATCTACTTTTGGAAGTTCAAGAGGCAATTCTTTTTCATCTAAAACATAAGAGATATTATTCTTATAATAAACGGGAAAAGGTTCACCCCAATATCGTTGTCTACTAAATATTGCATCTCTTAATCTATAATTAATTTTAGATTTACCTATACCTAAACTTTCGATTTTTTCAATAGCTTTATAAATAGCTTCATTAACAGAGAGACCATTTAAAAAATCTGAATTTATTATCTTTCCCTCTTTTGTCATAAATGCTTCTTTAGCTATATCTCCGCCTTCCACAACTTCTTTAATAGGTATATCAAAATATTTAGCAAAATCATAATCTCTAATATCATGTCCAGGAACACCAATAACCGCTCCAGTTCCATAACCCCATAAAACATAATCTGCTACCCATATAGGTAAAATTTCTTTAGTAAGAGGATGAATGACATTATAACCAGTATAAATACCTCTTATATTATCTATTTCTTTACTTCTATTAATTTCAGATCGATTTTTTGATTCTTGAATATAATTGACAACTTTATCAGAAAGTTTTAATTCTCCTAATAAAGGATGTTCAGGAGCTATAGCTAAAAATGTTACTCCATAAATAGTATCAGGTCTAGTTGTAAAGACTCTTATAGGATTACTAATTATTTCTTTATTTTTAATAGAATTATTATTTTCTAAATATAAATCGAATTCTACTCCTTTAGAGCGACCAATCCAATTTTTCTGAATTTCTTTTAAAGAGTCTGACCAATCTAACAACTTTAAATCTTCTAACAATCTATCAGCAAAAGCAGTAATTCTTAAGGACCATTGATTCATATTTTTACGAATTACAGGATATCCTCCTCTTTCCGAAAGACCATCTTTAACTTCTTCATTTGCTAAAACTGTTCCCAATTCTGGACACCAGTTTACTTTAATATCTGATAAATATGCTAATCTATATTTAAGTAAAAATTTATATTGTTCTTCAGGTCCCATCTCGATCCATGTCTTTGAATCAATAATTTCAATATCTTCATCAGCATATGCTTTAATATTTTTATTTCCTTCTTTTTCGAAAATTTTAATTAATTCTTCAATTGGACGGGCCCGGTCAGCTACTTTATCATACCAACTATTAAAGATTTGAATAAATATCCATTGAGTCCATTTATAATAAGAAGGATCTGAAGTAACAACTTTTCTAGACCAATCATAATTAAAACCTAATTTATCTAATTGTTCTTTATATCTTTTAATATTATTTGCGGTAGTATCAGCAGGATGTGCACCAGTTTGAATAGCATATTGTTCAGCTGGAAGGCCAAAAGAGTCATAACCCATTGGATGTAATACATTAAAACCTTTTAACTTTTTATATCTCGAAAAAATGTCAGCAGCAACATAACCAAGTGGATGACCTACATGCAAACCAGATCCAGAAGGATAAGGAAACATATCTAATACATAATATTTAGGCTTATCTTTATCTTCAAAAACTTTATAAATGGCTTGTTCTTCCCATAATTCTTGCCATTTGGATTCTATTTTATTGTGATTATAGCTTTTCATTAGTTTTGTCTTGTATTTCCTGCTATTAATTATATTTCTATATTTGTCGTTTAATGCAATTTAAATTAATAAGATCAAATTTAAAATAATTTTTTTAATTGATAAAAATGATTTGCTAGTATATTTAGTGTTTGTAAGCAAACAAAACTATAGTTAAAAGTTACAATTTAAATTCATGTATATATCACAAAAGAAGTAGTCAGCTTATAAAAACACAAAATATACCAAAAACATACCTATCGAATAATAAGTCAATTCCTT